>NZ_SFBY01000391.1:0-23493 GCF_007095505.1 Microcystis sp. M_QC_C_20170808_M3Col | reverse complement strand
TATAAGACAGTAATTCCCAGTAAACGTCATCGACCGGTTGGTCAAGAAACTGGTCAAACTAATCATATTGAAAGATTAAATAATACCTTTCGACAAAGGATTTCTCGACTGGTGAGACAGAGTCTATCTTTCTCTAAAAAAATGGAGAATCACGTTGGAGAACCCTTTGGTATTTTATCCATGACTACAATGCACAGCAAAGCAAAGGATTAAGCCACCATAACTACTACCGAATCACCACCGGATTTAGTATTACACTTCATCTTTAGGAGCAACGCTGTATTTATTCCTTTCCAAGTCAACCTTTTATTGGTAATAACTTTTCTGGAAGGTTATCACCTTTTCTGGAAGGCAATCGCCGGTACAGAGTACCCTTGATCTTAATCAGAGAAAAAGTGTATGAGTTATTTTGGCGGCATTCCGCTCCAAATCAACACCCTAGGTCGGGGTGGGGGAAGTGGGGAGAAAAAAGCTGGTAAAATAACTCTAGGCAACCTTAAAAAGAATTCATGAAAGCGCAAACAACAAGTAAAGATAGCCTGATCCTACGGCAAGAAGTAGTGGGTTCCCGTCGCCCTAGTAACTATTTTTGGGCTGTAATCGTCTCTATTGGCGGTCTAGGGTTTCTCCTCGCCGGTCTTTCCAGTTATTTGAAGGTCAATCTACTTCTCGTTAGCGATACCAGTTCCTTACAATTTATTCCCCAAGGAGTCGCCCTCCTCTTTTACGGTACTGCGGGGACTCTTTTAGCCATCTATCTCTGGTTATCTCTCCTCTGGAATGTCGGAGGTGGTTACAACGAGTTTAACAAGGAAACCGGCAAAGTTAAAATCTTTCGTTGGGGCTACCCTGGCAAAAATCGTCGCATTGATCTCGATTGGCCTCTCGAAGATGTGCAAGCTGTGCGGGCCGAAGTGCGAGAAGGACTCAACCCGAAACGGGAACTATTCCTGCGGATTAAACAGCGTCGCGATATCCCTTTAACTCGCGTCGGCGATCCTATGTCCCTCTCGGAATTGGAAAATCAAGGAGCGCAACTCGCTCGTTTTCTGGAAATTCCTCTAGAGGGATTGTAGGCCTTTTTTCGCTCTTTTTGGCTATAAAATGATGAAGATAAGAAAATCTTGCTGGCTGTCTCTAGTTTGTGTTTTTTTAATCACAACGACGACACTTTTCGGCTGTTCTTCCCCGGAAGCTAATTCCACCCCCGATAATTCTAGTATCACCCAAACCTCTCAACCTGCCAGTTCGGGCAGTGTCAACATGGATAATTACAAACCCCGCTTAGATGGAACTGCCGTCGTCGAGATGATAATCAAAGGTAAACCAGTAACGATCGAAATTGATGGCAATGCAGCCCCAATTACTGCCGGTAACTTTGTGGATCTGGTGGGGAGAGGTTTTTATAATGGTTTAACTTTCCATCGCGTGGTTAAGGAACCGCAGCCTTTTGTCGCCCAAGGTGGTGATCCCCAAGGTCGCGGAACTGGTGGTTTTGTTGATCCAGAAACCAAGCAATCCCGTTATGTTCCCCTGGAAATTCTCCTTAAAGACGAAAAAGAGCCGATTTATGGGAAATCAATCGGTCAACAGGCCACGGCGCGCACTCCCATCGTCGCTTTACCCCATAAACGCGGTGCGATCGCGATGGCCCGTTCTCAACAACCTAATTCCGCTTCTTCTCAGTTTTATTTTGCCCTGTCGGATATCAATTTCCTCGATGGTGATTATGCCGTTTTTGGTTATGTAACTGAGGGAATGGAAGTGATCGATACGATCAAACAAGGGGATAAAATTGACTCGGCTAAAGTTATTTCCGGTGCAGAAAATCTGAAAAAATAGCGATCGGTTAGGGTGGATCCGTGCGAGGATAATTTAATCTTCGCCGTCACCCACCAAATCATTAGACCTCTTGCAAAAATCAAAAATCTTCCGTTAGGTGAGCAGACTCCGAGACTCCGCGACAACTATCCTACCTTTGCAGGAGGTGTAATATTCTGATAACTGATAACTGATACCTGATAACTGATAACTGATAACTGATAAATGAATGTTGTGGTGACGGGAATTGGGTTGATCAGTTCTCTGGGAAATTTAAGTCAGAGTTGGCAAAGATTACTAGAGGGCAAAACTGGTATAACTAGGCAACAACCCTTTTCTGATTTACCCGCATTACCCCTGGGTTTAATCGGTCACAAACCGGCATTTTTAGAGGATTTAACCAAAATTGCCCTGATTGCTGCCCTTGAAGACGCTCAATTAACCCCTCCCTTAAAGGATTGTGCTGTCACTATCGGTTCTAGTCGCGGTTGTCAGGGTTTATGGGAACAGATGGCAGCGACGGGAATAGTAGAAAACTGGTTAGATAGTTTACCCGATCGCGCCTCGGTATTGACCGCTAGATTGATAGAAACCGGCGCCCCAGTGTTAGCACCCATGGCGGCCTGTGCCACAGGTATCTGGTCGCTCGCGCAGGGTGTAGAATTAATCAAAATGGGAGAATGCGATCGAGTTTTAGCCGGGGCGATCGAAACCCCGATCACTCCCTTAACTTTGGTGGGATTTGAACAGATTGGAGCTTTGGCGAAAACGGGCTGTTATCCTTTTGATAGAGCTAGGGAGGGCTTGGTTTTGGGCGAAGCTGGGGCGATTTTAGTCCTTGAATCCGAAGAACTGGCTTTAAGCAGAAATGCCCCCATCTACGGGCAAATTTTGGGCTATGGTTTTACCTGCGATGCCGATCATGTCAGCGCCCCGGCGATTAATAATCGTAGTGCTACCAAAGCCATAGAACTATGTTTGCACAGAAGTCAATTAAGAAAAGATGAAATTAATTACATTCACGCCCACGGCACTAGCACGCGTTTAAACGATGAACGGGAGGCAAACCTGATCGCTAACATTTTTGGCTCGCAAGTGGCTGTAAGCTCGACAAAAGGGGCAACAGGACACACTTTAGGGGCTTCGGGGGCATTAGGCGTGGCTTTTTGTTTAATGGCCCTGAAAAATCAGCTAATTCCCCCCTGTGTCGGTGTGCGCGAGTCGCCTTTTCAGTTAAATTTAACTAGATCGGCTGTTAATTTTTCCCTGCACAATTGTCTCTGTCTTAATTTCGGTTTCGGAGGACAAAATGCAGCCATCGCAGTGGGGAAGTTTTTCAGTGATCAGTAAACAGTAATCAGTGATCAGTAATCAGTGATCAGTAATCAGTAATCAGTGACGGGAGCATCTCACCTTTGTAACCCCTAAATCAGGTTTTATGTCAAGCTATTTTGAAAGCCTTGCTAGAAACCAGTTTTAGGGACAAGTATAATAATTACTCGCTTGCATAAATGAGATGCTCCCTCAGGGACCATTTCTTTCCCTGCCGGTCTCTGCATTTCTTTTTAACAAAACTTAACAATTATGGGCGAAATTTTGCTGGCTTTTGTCGGGAGATTTTGAGATAATATTTTTAAAAGATTTTATTCATAATGGTAATATTTGAACTCAAAAAAAATTGCACGGATTCCCATTATGAGAAAAGCATAGCACAAGCCGCCGCCAAAGTCAAGTCCTTTCTTATTACTTATGGGTGCGAATTTCCAGGAGTCAAAAAGGGCCTTAGTGGGGGTGCTAACTATAGACTGATTACTGATAACTGATTATGGATACACCGCGACTACATCCGGATACGATCGAAGAAGTTAAACAAAGAATTGATATTGTGGATTTAATTTCCGAGAGAGTCGTCCTCAAAAAAAGGGGACGGGAATACGTCGGTTTATGTCCTTTTCACGAGGAAAAATCCCCCAGTTTTACAGTTAGTCCTGCCAAACAAATGTATTACTGTTTTGGCTGTGGTGCGGGGGGAAACGGGATTAAATTTCTTATGGAAGTGGGAAAACAATCTTTTAGTGAGGTGGTTTTCGATCTCGCTAGAAGGTATCAAATCCCGATTAAAACTCTAGCAGTAGAACAGCGTCAGGAATTAGAACAGAAATTATCCCTCAAGGAACAATTATACGAAATAATGGCCGTGGCGGTGAGTTTTTATCAACACGCCCTTAGTCAACCTCAAGGGGAAAAAGCGTTAGATTATCTCAAAGTACAACGACAATTAACTGCGGAAACTATCGCTAATTTTCAACTGGGGTATTCTCCGGAAGGTTGGGAAACTCTCTATCGTTATTTAGTGGAACAAAAGCGCTATCCTGTGGCTTTAGTGGAACAAGCAGGATTAATTAAAGCGCGTCAAAATGGTAGCGGTTATTACGATCAATTTCGAGATCGTTTGATGATTCCTATTTTTGATAGTCAAGGACGAGCGATCGCTTTTGGTAGTCGCACTTTAGGTAATGAGCAGCCAAAGTATCTAAATTCTCCCGATACTCCTCTATTTGAAAAGGGAAAAACTCTCTTTGCGCTCGATCGAGCTAAACAGGCAATTATTCATCAAGATTTAGCCATAGTTGTGGAGGGTTATTTTGATGCGATCGCTCTCCATGCTGCCGGTATTACTAATGTAGTTGCCTGTTTAGGAACAGCCTTAAGTCAAGAGCAAATTAAATTACTTTTGCGCTACAGTGAAAGTAAACAAATAATCTTTAATTTTGATGCCGATCAAGCAGGAATTAAAGCGACACAACGAGCGATCGAGGAAATTAACTCCCTAGTTTATTCAGGACAAGTTAACCTAAAAATCCTCAATCTTCCTGACGGGAAAGATGCCGATGAATTTCTTAAATCCCATACTGACGGGGTGAATAGTTATCGAGAACTAATCGAAAAATCTCCTTTTTGGATTGATTGGCAAATCTCGCAAATGTTGGTCAATAAAGATTTAAAACAGGGACTAAATTTTCAACAAGTGTCTAGTAGTATGGTGAATTTACTGCAAAAGTTAATCGATAGCAATCAACGCACTTTTTATCTAGATTATTGTGCTGAAATTTTGGCTCAAAAAGATGCGACTCGTTTGCCTTATGTTTTCAAAAATCTCTCCAAACAGGTTAATAAACCTCTGGGAAAATCCTCAGCAATTAAGAGGAAAAATATTTTAGATAAATCCGAAAAAAATGGCTCAGAAACAGCCGAATGGTTGCTATTATTAATCTATCTGCATCGCTCTGAATATCGGGAAATGATTTTAGAATCTTTGGATGAAAAAGATTTAATTTTTAATCTCCCTGATTATCGTTGGTTATGGCAAGTAATTCTAGAGCTAGAAACCCAAATTACTAACCCAAGAGATTTGATGTCAGCTTTACAGAATCATTTATTGATGATAACTACAGACAAAAATCGTGATTTTAATTCTTTATTTCACCTAAGCGAACACACCAGTCAAGCAGTATTTCAACCAGAAGAACAAATTAAAGATGCTATTATAGCTATGGAAAAAATTAGTTTAATGGAATATCGTCGCTACTGTCAAGAACAATTAATTAATGCTCTCGACAGCAATCAACGGGAATTTTATCAGCAGGAATTTTATCAAACTGTTAATAAATTAATCGAAATTGATCCTCACTACCAACAAGCTTAATTTTCTAATTGATTAAAAACTAAGTAGGGTTTGCTGAATAAAGCTAAAAACCTTGTTGGATAAGACTTTTAGACTTTTTGAAAATCAAAAAGTGCCAGTACTTGGAGTGATCGGGGAGAAAATTCAGGTACTTTTTCCCTGAAAATTAGGTAGTTGACCACCTGAAAATCGGTAAAACCCTACACCCCACACCCCACACCCTGTCCCCACTAAAAGACTTTTTGCCGCAAACCCTAATTGATTATAAACTAGACAGTTGTTCTGCAATAATAGATACTAACTTATCCACTGCTCCCGCTTGCCCGCGTACTGAACGCAATTTTTGCCGGATAGCCTCTAATTGTTCGGGATTTTCTAACCAAGATATAGCTATATTTGCCACTTCTTCTGGTTGTAATTCCCCCAATAATTCCGGAACAATTTCGGCACTGGCCCAAATATTTGGCCAGGCATATAAACGCTTTTTCCGCAACATATAGAGATTAATTATCTTAGCAAATAAAGAACCCACCCCCGGCAGTTGGGCTAATAAACCGGGTAAACCGTCCCAAGTCCGCATCGCGTCTAGTTGCTGAGTCGGTAGTAAAATAATCATCGGGATTGCCAGCGCCCCTAATTCAGCAGTATTAGCACCCACCGTCGTTAAAGCTAAATGACAGCGAGAAAGCTGATTATGAGCGGGAAAAGCGGTAATTAGGTCAACTTTTACCCCCTTAGCTGTTTCTAGATAGGGTTTTTCACCGTTTTTTAATTTGGCAGCACTCCAACCAGTTTTATTAATCATCGGATTATAGCTAGGATCGGCAAATTTCGCCAAATAAGCTAAATTTATGGTAGGAGCAACGGGAATTAAGAATTTAGTCTGGGGATTGTGTGCGTGTATCTTTTCAGCAATGGCTAAGGTTAGGGGTACACCCTGAGCTAATTTCGAGGGTTTGGAACCGGGGAGGAGCGCGATTAAGGTAGCGTCATCAGGGGTGATAGCAGTGGGCAAATCCACCATTAAATCGCCGATAACAGTAAATTTATGCTGATATTGTTGGGGAATATTATTCAATACACTTGTATTCATCACGGCAAAGCGATCGATCCCCCGATACCAACGCGCTTCCCATTCCGCATAGATAACGGTGCGATAACCCAAACGTTTACCGATGGTGAGGGCAAAAAATTGATCGCCCCCTAAAAATAAAACGATGCCCTTGGGGTGCCAATCCCAATTATCGGCGGTTTTTCCCCAGAAAAGAAAATTAAAGAAGTTTTCTGGCGACTGGACTCGATCGACCTCCGGATATTTCCTAACTACTTCCGTTTCCGCCCCCATAGAATGAGTACAAGGGGAAAGAATCACCGAAATCCGCAACAGCGATCGATCTTCTGTTAAGTTTTGTCGCAATCTCTTGACAACTGGACGCACCCATGTAGATATTTCTCCCGGACCATTAGAGAGAATGAGCAGATCAACAGGAGAATCAAACATGATAAGTAGTCGTGCAAAATTAATTTCCTAGTGAAGAACCTTTTGGAACTTAAAAAGTACTGGATATGGCAGTGATCGGGGGGAAATTTAGGCACTTTTTCCCTGAAAATTAGGTAATTGGCCACCTCAAAACTGGTAAAACCCCACACCCCACACCCTACCCCCACCGAAAAACTTTTTGCCGCAAACCCTAGTTAGATATGTGTAATTAATTTTGCGCGCGGTACTTATCAAGTAAAAAGTAAAAAGTTCCCTGTTGGGGTGTTGCCTACTTGCCATTGAATAAAGAACGAATTGCCTGATGTTTAGGGTGATCAAATTCTGGGGGAACCTTGCGGGTATCGGTAATCAACCAATCCAAGGCTGCCGCTTCCACATCGATCGCCGCGCCGGTTTTATCAACACAATAGCGCCCAAAGACCAACTTATCCACCAAACGCGCCCCTGAACCGAGGCGAGAATATTCAAAAATAACGCTATTATCCACCGTCGCGCCGCCACAAATCCAACAATTTGGGCCAATCATACTCGGACCGACAATTTTCGCCCCGTCTTCAATGCGCGTCATTGCCCCGATATACACAGGTCCGGTGATATCGACTCGATCCCAGTTTACCCCCACATTTAAGCCCGTGTAGATGCCCGGTTTGACTTCGATGCCGGGGATAGCAACATTTTTAATTTTCCGGGATAACACCCCGCGAATTGCCTGCCAGTAGTCGGGGACTTTGCCGATATCCACCCATTCAAAATCCATGTTTAAAGCGTAGAAAGGGGCAGCTTTAGCGACTAATTCGGGGAATAACTCGCCCCCGATGTCGTATTTACTATTAGGGGGAATAAAATCAATGATTTCTGGTTCAAAAATATAGATACCCGTGTTAATGCAGGTACTTAAAGCTTCATCGATGGCCGGTTTTTCTTGGAAACTGAGAATCCTTCCCTCCTCGTCGCTAACTACCACCCCATAACTGGATACTTCCTCTCTGGGGACGGTTTTGGTGACAATAGTGGCGATCGCTCCCTTTTCGCGATGCCATTTAACGGCTGCGGTTAAATCGAGATCGATCAGAGCATCACCACAGAGAACCACAAAAGTATCGTCAAAAAAGGGATTAAAATCTTGAATTCGTCGTAAACCACCCGCCGATCCTAGGGCATCACCGATTAACTCGCCCTCTTCGATTCTACCCTCGAAAGAATAGCCGATATGCACCCCAAAACGCTGACCATCGCGGAAATAACTCTCAATTTCTTCGGCTAAATGACTAACATTGACCATGATCTGATCAAAGCCATGCTGTCGCAACAGTTCCAACAAAAACTCCATCACCGGCTTTTGTAAAATCGGGATCAGGGGTTTGGGAATCGTATGGGTAATCGGACGGACGCGAGTTCCTTTGCCAGCCGCCAAAATCATGGCTTTCATCGATGTTTATTTCCTTTTGCGATCGAGGTTTGTAGTTAAATCATGCCTAGTGTATCATTACCGGCTCGGAATCAGTGGTTATCGATCCTCTTGGGGGTACCTCGAAAAATAGATTTACTTCAGCATTGCACCGCCTGAAACCCTGATGAAAGCTTGGTTTATTCTCAATTAGTGCGAAGATTTTCTCAATAAGTCCAATTGATCGAGCTACCCCTTAGTAATTGATAACGGAAAAAAGTGAGAGATTTAACCCAGATTACACTGATGGACAAAATTAACCAATCAACTTTGCTGTAACTCATACTACTCAGTCCTCTAGGCTAAGATGATCAAAAAAACGCAAGTTTTTAAATTGATGGGACAAAAAAGTGGCTCTTCTCGACTTTGTGTGATCATTTTTGCTTATATGCTTACTGGGAAAGACTTTTAGGACTATTTTGCCGAAGAAACTATCACTATAGGCCTCGTTTCCACACAGAAACCAGAAGAGCCGGTGTTCTAGGGAAAAGTTAATTGATATCTAGCTGTTTTTTGGGTGGGGGAATGCTTTTTGGCACTGTTCTGGGGTAACTTCGTTATTTTCTATAGGATATCGTATCGAGAAAAGTTTATTGATATTACCTTCTTGACTGAGATTGTATTGTGGAGAAACTTTGAATCTAAAACACTGCTCTTTTTTATCTTTTTCTCCAAAAGTACTGATCAAAACTTTCCCTATATATGTAGTGCCTTCTTCTAATTTAAAAGAGTTATGTAAATATAAAAAAGAAGCTGAATAATACTCTCTCTTTCCTAAGGGAATTGCCGTGAGCAAATAATAATCATATTTAGTTTCTAAGTCAGCCTGAGTAAATTTAGTTATATCTTTTAGTTTTTCAAACCTTCCAGCGGCGGCAAATGTTGATATAGGCGTTTTTTCTTGATCGATTTTAAGGAACAACTTTGAGCTTTGAAAAGCCCGGATTTTATTGCCATCATTATAAATGACAAAAGATAGCAATATCTTGTCACCATGATGACCAGATATAACCTTAGATGTTCTGACATATCCAATTCTTGAAGGCGGATACATTTTTATATCACCCGGATATAATTCGGAAAAATACCAAGTAGCCACAGAAAAACCAAGAGCTACCAGAGAGATAAAAAAAGAAAATAAATTCAACATTTGGCTCTTCTCGACTTTGGGTGATCATTTTTTCTTATGGAATGTCAAATGCTTACTGGGCAACACTTTTAGGACTATTTTGCCGAAGAAACTATCAGTATAGACCTCGTTTCCACACAGAGACCAGAATAGCCAAAAAAGTTTAATTTTAGGCAATAACCAAGACGTTATGTCTAGGCTACCTCGAAAAATCGAATTTTGAGGGACGGAGCGCCTTGTTAGTTCTTGAAAATAATTCCCTCTTCATCAATGTAGATCAAGGAGATTTCCTCGACCAACACTTTGTTAACAAAATCTTTTATTCGAGGTGTCCTTGAGCATTAGATCAACCTAGACTCCTTGCCTAATTTCCCCAACAATCCGGTTAACCCCAAGAAGTCTAGGCGAAAAATGGTGAGCAAAAATTTGACTACTTGAGATATTGACACTCCCGTCGCGCTCATGCGAGGGATTCTTGGTTCACTGACTCAAGTTGTCTTGACAGGTATTGCTACCAACCAAGATAGAGCTTAAATCTCCCCAAGCGTTTAGGTCTGACGACCAGCTTCCGATATGCCCTATCGTAGCTTTTTTGAGTATATTTAATGCCGCCATCTTGTCCCTATCTTCTATATACCCACACAAACAAACATGAGTTCTAACTGATAGAGACTTTTGGATTAACCGACCACAATTAAGGCATTCTTGACTTGTATAGGCTGGATTAACTGCAATAGTTAATCGGCCGTATTTAATACCAAAATACTCTATCCATTTTCTTAATTGCGACCAACCCGCATCATTAATACTCTTAGCTAGTTTTCGATTACGCACAAGGTTCTTGACTTTTAAATCTTCATAAGCTATCAAGTCGTTTGACTGAATTAAACGGAGTGCCAATTTTTTAGCAAACTCTTCTCGTTGCCTACTTACTTTTAAATGTCCCTTAGCGTACTTTTGACTAGCTTTTTTGTAGTTATTAGACTGCTTTTTGTTCTTTCTAAACTTTTTAGACTTTCTTCTATTCAGTTTATTAAGACGCTTCTCTGCTTTTCGATAATACTTAGGAGGCTCTACTGTATTCCCGTTACTGTCAGCATAAAGATATTTTAGTCCCATGTCTAATCCTACGCAATGACCCGTCGATTCTGATTGTGGGGTTATATCTCTAGCATCGAGTTTTAGCATTAACTGGCAATAATATCCATCAGCCCTTTTAACTATTCTTATCCGTTGAATTTGCCATTCTTGAAAATAAAACAAGTCTCGACTACCAATTAGTTTTAACTCCCCAATGTTTTTTCCATCAGTGAAAGTTATTCTCTTAGAATTTCGATTAAGTTTCCAACCTGACCTTTTAAACTCAACAGAATGAGTACGTTTAGAGTATTTAGGATATCCTTTTTTACCAGCGATTTGGTTCTTGCAATTGTTATAGAACCTAAGAATAGCAGTCCAAGTCCTACGCCACGCCTGTTGACAAGCTGTAGAGTTAAGGTCTTGAACAAAAGGATATTCACTTCTTAATTGAGTGACATATTTATATACATCCTTTTGTCCTACACCTTTATTGTCTTCCCAATATCTAAGACATTTATTCCGAACAAACTGTACTGTCCGAATAGCCTCATCAATGGCTTGATATTGAGATGGTTTTCCTCTAAGCTTGTACTCCAAAACAAACATTTTGCGTTATCGACCCAACGATCGCAAACTACTCTAGCATACTAAAATTAAATTGGCAACTATAGATTAGAGTTATTTTTAGTCGTGCTCGTGTCACTGAGCCTTTACATTGAGCCTTTACATTGAGCCTGTCGAAATGTGTCGAAGTGCTGTTCTATGCTGGCGGAACCTTTCATCTCCGAGGTGAAACCGAGAGATGAAAAGCCGACATTATAGGTAAAAAGCGATTTCTTTTTCCTTGAGAGGAGCAAAATCGGCGGCTAACAACAGCTGATTTAATTCCTCTTGGGGGATATGTTTGGCCCCGATGCGGACAATTCGCGATCTCATCGTGTTAGAAACCCCGCTTCTTTGTCGTCCTGCTTCCAAACCCATTACCCGGTGATAAAGTTCCAATTTTGCTGGGGGAATGGGGGAACCATCAAAATCAATGCCATTAGCGATCGCCACATCAATGGCATCAGCGCCCGTAGTCGTGGTTAAATTAGTTTCGGTGGACATAAAGACAATATAAAGGATCGTTGCTATTTTATCAGGCGATCGATATCCGCCGCTATGATCAGGAAAGTAATCTTCATTTCTGTGTGACTATGGCTCAATTGCCGACCTATCAACCAAAACAGTTATCCCTGGGCCCCCTGGAAGCGGAAATTCTCAATATTGTCTGGGAATTGGAACCCGTTAGCGTTAAGGATGTCCACGATCGCATTTTAGCGGATCCGGAACGAGATCTGGCCTATACTTCTGTGACTACGGTACTGCGTCGTTTAACTAATAAAGGCTGGTTAAGTTGTTATAAAAAGGGTCGGATTTTATACTGGAAACCGATGGTTTCTAAGGAACAAGCACAGGCAATTAAAGCCTACGAACAATTACATCGTTTTTTGGCTATTGGTAATGCGGATGTGGTGGCTTCTTTTGCCGATAGTCTCGATACTGCTAGTGTCGAACAATTAAAAGCGATTGCGTCTCGTTTAGATACCCTTCGTCAACAACGGGGAGAACGCTAATGCACAGTTTAATGTTATTACTAGCATTAACTATCGCCATTGGTTTACGTTGGTTTCTGCCCAGCTATCAGCGTCGTTGGCAGACAACGCTATTTTTCTTTCTCTTTCCTCCTTTGCTGCTGTTAATGACAGTTATATCGGTGGTTTGTATGGGCTATCGTGGGCAAATGTTGGGTTATAACTCCAGTTTAATTAGTTACTTTAGTGCCATAATTTGGCTAGTTTTTGCTATATTTTGTTTGATAAAAATCTCCTATCAAACTTGGCAAACCCATCGGGATTTTAGCAGTTATCCCCTCAAAAAAATCACCGCTCAGAAGGCGAGAGTTTTAGCGATAGATTTTCCCTACAGTGCCAGAGTTGGCTTCTGGAAGTCGCAATTAATTGTGACGCAAGGATTATTAAATCTCTTAGATAAAGAACATTTACAAGCAGTTTTAGCCCACGAACAAGCTCACCAAGAATATCATGACACTTTCTGGTTTTTCTGGTTAGGTTGGTTGCGATCGATGTCTTCTTGGCTGCCCAATAGCGAAAATTTATGGTTAGAATTAGTCTTCTTGCGGGAATTGCGCGCCGATAAGTACGCTTCCGGACAAGTGGATTATTTACTATTAGCTGAATCGCTGCTTTTAGTGGCAGAAAAAGTTAATCAAGTAGCGGAAATAAATTTCTCCGATAGTTGCTGTGTCGCTCTCAATGATAATTCTTTAAATAATCGTTTATTAGAGAGAATCGATGCTTTAGTCGAGTCAGAAAACCCCGAACTTCCCAGATTTAACTATCAAGTCTGGCTATTGCTTTCCCTCTCCCTCGCTCCTTTCTTACTCTTGCCTTTACACTCCTAAAAATGACCCTAGAAGTTGGACAAAAAGCCCCCGAATTTGCCACCCCAAACCAAAGAGGCGAAATTAGTAAATTAGCAGATTTTGCCGGTCAGTGGTTGGTCTTATATTTTTATCCCAAAGATAACACTCCGGGCTGCACCGCAGAAGCGATCGATTTTACCGCTTTGTCGCCGCAATTTCAGCAATTAAATGCGGTAATTCTGGGAGTTAGTCCCGATTCAGAAAAGTCCCACTGTCGTTTTATTGAAAAACACAATTTAACTATTCAATTATTGAGCGATACCGAGCATCAACTGGCGGAAATTTATCAAGTCTGGGGATTAAAAAAATTTATGGGCAAGGAATATATGGGGATTAGACGCTCCACTTTCCTGATCGACCCTTGGGGAAATATTGCCTATATTTGGTCAAATGTCAAGGTAAAAGCCCATGCAGAAGCGGTTTTGAAAAAACTTGAGGAATTGCAGTAGGAAGCCCTCAGCACCCAATATTTACGGGTATGTAATTGCGCCCTTTCGTGTTAGACTAGAAAAGTTGTCAAAAATCGCACATCTAGGCGATCGGGTGTTTCTAGGAATCTAGAAATCCAGCCCTAGATGGAGGATAAACCCGAAAAGGAGAAAAATATGCCCGTTGTCTCTCTTGCAGAATTGCTAGAGTCTGGGGTTCACTTTGGCCATCAAACGCGCCGTTGGAACCCGAAAATGTCTCAGTACATCTACACTGCCCGGAATGGGGTTCATATCATTGATTTGGTGCAAACTGCCCAATTAATCGAAGAAGCTTACGAATTTGTCCGAGGAGAAGCCGATAGCGGTAAACGCTTTTTATTCATCGGTACGAAACGGCAAGCGGCAGCAATCATTAAACAGGAAGCTTTACGCAGCGGTAGCCACTTCGTTAACCAACGCTGGTTAGGGGGAATGTTAACCAACTGGGAAACCATTCGCGGCCGGGTAGAAAGACTCAAAGAATTAGAAGAATTAGAAAATAGCGGCGCCCTCGATAAACGACCGAAAAAAGAAGCATCGGTACTGCGTCGGGAATTGGGCAAACTGGAAAAATACCTCGGTGGCATTAAAACCATGCGCCGGCTGCCGGATTTAGTCGTCGTAGTCGATCAGCGTCGGGAATACAACGCTATCCAAGAATGCCAAAAATTGGGCATTCCCATCATCTCCCTCTTGGATACTAACTGCGATCCTGACCTGGTAGATGTGCCGATTCCCGCCAACGATGACGCAATTCGCTCAGTTAAACTGATTTTAGGCAAAATTAGCGATGCGATCATCGAAGGTCGTCGCGGTGGTCAAGCAGCGGTGGAAGAATACGAGGAAGACTACGATAATGAAACCGAGTACGAGGAAGAAGGTGATTATTCCCAATACGCCGCCGAATTTGCCAGTGGAGACGACGATAACTAGGGAAAATTAGCTATTGATCGCGGCTAGGTTCGGGGGGAAACTTTCCGAACCTATCGATCAGTAAAACCTGCCCCTCTCGTGGCATGATCAATTATAAGCAGTAGGTTAGGAATTTTATGGCGGAAATTACAGCACAACAGGTTAAAGAACTTAGGGAAAAGACCGGCGCCGGCATGATGGATTGCAAGAGGGCGCTGACGGAAAACGCGGGGGATATAACCAAAGCGATCGAATGGTTGCGTCAAAAAGGGATTACTTCCGCCGAGAAAAAAGCTAGTCGGGTAGCGGCAGAAGGGATGATCGGCAGTTACATCCACACCGGCAGCCGCATCGGTGTTTTAGTGGAAGTGAACTGTGAAACCGATTTTGTGGCCCGTCGCGAGGAGTTCAAAAAATTGGTTAATGACGTGGCGATGCAGATTGCCGCTTGTCCTAACGTCGAATATGTAAAAGTGGCCGATATTCCCGTCGAAATCTCCGCCAAAGAAAAAGAAATTGAGATGGGACGGGACGATTTAGCCAATAAACCCGATAATATCAAAGAAAAAATCGTGGCCGGCCGCATTGAAAAACGTTTGAAAGAACTTTCTCTGCTCGATCAACCCTTTATCCGCGATCAGAACATCAGTATTGACGAATTGCTCAAACAAGCGATCGCTGCTTTAGGAGAAAATATTCAGGTGCGTCGTTTCCAACGCTTTGTACTAGGTGAAGGGATCGAGAAAGAAGAAACGGATTTCGCCGCCGAAGTAGCCGCCCAAATGGGACAAAAAGCCCCGGAACCCGTAGCAGCAGCCCCGCAAGTGGAGGAAAAAGCCCCGGAACCGGCAGCGAAGGATAATCCGCCCGCTAAAGGCAAAAAGAAAAAGTAAGTTAAATGAAGATAAATCCGGTGGGGTGCGAGTTTCGTACCCTTTTTGTCTTCAGGGAAGTGGGGGACCTGATTTATCAGTAATCAGTCAAAAGAAAAAAGAAATTGGCAACCCAGCAATTCTCATTTTGAAACGATTTTGCGTTGTTTCAGCGACCTAGAGATTCGTTAAAGAATTTTAACCCCTCTAGGTGCAAGGGTTTTAATGTCATGAAACCTTAAAATGAGAATTGCTGGTGCGGTAGGAGTAATGTTTGAGGCGGACCGTCTCTCGCACTACGTCTAGGAGTTTGCGGGGTGGGGGAGGGTTCATAACAGAGTACGCTAATCGGCATAACACGCTTATTGTAATATTATACGGAGAACTTCTTGCGATCACTCCACTTGAGAGTAATATACGGAAAGATTCTTGAAAAAGTGCGTATTTAGCGTAGTATAAGGAAAGTTTCCGTATATTATATAGTTAGTCTGCTAAATCTTGGTCGGGGGCATCTTGTTGAATGCCAAAGCAAAAGTAGAAACAAATCCTAGTTAGGAATACAACACTAAAATAAGGTTGGCTTATGCAAACAAGAATCATAAATACAGATCATCAATATGTGTTAAATCACTGTACTAAGTATCTTGCAAGATCGAACCCAGACTTTCGTCATAATTACAATAGTCAATTCAGTGTAGGTGATGCACGGGGGCAGATTTGTGAAGTGTGGCGTTTTCCAATTATTGATAGCTATGTGGACAGAGATGATCAAGAGTCTACCGCCAACTTCAATCGTGTTACCTTCGTCTATTTTTCACTAAATTCTGATTTGCCGAAATTCGTCGGCGTTGTGGGGACTTTTGACAAGCTCTACAGATCTATCCCTCTCAATGAGATCACTTTTCTGGGAGAACCTACTGGTTACTATGCAATAAGCCTTGCTATTCCGAAAGGAGAGGTACATACTTATAAGTTTATTGTAGATGGTCAAGTCATCCTTGATCCTATTAATCCTCAACAAAAAATTCTTGATAACGGTCAAACCTGGTCACAGTTTTTTACTCATTTTAGTACTGAAATTCTTAGCCTACAAACATGGGAAGCGAAACTTTTAGAAAGGATTACCGACCATATTTTGCCTTTCCGGACAGAAGAAGGACAGCGATTTCTGGATTTTTACTATAATTCCTTAGATCGTCAATCTAAAGACAACCAGCTTTTATATGCCTATCGCTTTGATCAGTCAATTGGGGTTGTTAATTTTATCGACAAGCTTCTATCTAAGGAAGAGCGGCACCATTTAGTTGACTACAAAATTTGCCTTGATATTGTTGATAAACTTCTCCGTCAGCGTAATCCTTTTCTTGAACCTGGATTGATGTCAAAGGAAATGTATAGCGAACTCTATGATCAATTGTGGAGTGGCAATGTTCCGGGCTGGGATTACGGTCGCTACAATAATCCAAAATATTTCTTGCAGTTATTACGCCGTCATGCCTTTACAGGCGCATTTTCCCATCCCAAATATGGCGGTAATGCTGGCGGTGCGGGTTGGGCTTATCTCGCTGAGCGTTATCCCTTTAATTGGCGACAAGCTATCGAAGTTCCGTTAGGCACAAATCCAGATTATCGGGGTTGACCCCAGCCAAAAAAATCTTGATTAAACAGAGCAAGGCGATCATCTCTTAGAAACTTAACAACCTTGGGAATAATTTCATGAGTGATTTTGATGTCATTATTATCGGTAGTGGAGCGGGAGGCGCACCGATCGCCTATCGACTAGCTAAAGCCGGCAAATCGGTTTTGGTGTTGGAAAAAGGTCCCCTGTTTCGTCCCCAATACCAAACACAAGACGGACTGAGCGATTTCAAACGTGACGAAATCTACTCAACAGGAGCAGAAAAACGACTACAAATCCCTGAAGTTGCCAATAATAATGCCGCTTACTACTCTAGTCACGTTGAACCGGATATTAACGACGAACCCCATATTTATCGGGAGCGAGACGGGCGGGATCTTGCCACGATTGAAGGCTATACCGCTCAAGTCGTGGGCGGTGGAACCCAACTCTACGGAGCCGTTCATCTTCGCTTTACCCCCCTTGACTTGAAGTTGCGAAGCTTTAACGCAGGGCGCAATGATCTTCGCGAAGATCCTAATGGTGATATTCAGCGTGAGTCCCGTGACTGGCCCATTACCTACGAAGACCTAGAACCCTACTACTGTCAGGTCGAAGAACTGGTCGGTCTCAACGGAACTGCCGAAAACCAACTCAAACCCTTTAGTCAAAATTTCCTGCAAATCCCCCTATCGCCCAATCCTATCAGTGAATTTGCCCGTCAAGGCATGGCGCAACTGGGTCAAAACTATAGCAATCAAGGTCAACCCATACAGCCCTACCGTACCCCTCTCGCCGTCATCACCCAAGATCATGCTCCTAGTGGACGAAAAGTCCCCCAAAACCCAGAAACCATAAAAACCAGCTATGTCAACCGCTACGGCGATCCTTTAGGCTTAAAATCTAGCACTTGGGTATCCCTGCTGAGTCCCATCGAAACCTTACCCAATTTTCAGATCTGGACAAACTGCGTCGTCACCCATCTTGATTGTGATGGCAATCGCATCCATCGCATCTATTTTAAAGATCCGGCAGGGCGAGAAAAGACCTTAGAGGTCAAGCCGGGAGCAGTAGTGATTGTCGCTTGTTCAGCTATTGAGTCAGTGCGTTTATTGAAACTATCGGCTCAAGAAAATCCAGAGTTTGATCGTCGCATCAACCAAAATGATCTCCTCGGCAAGTACTTTCTCACTCACTGTTTTGGCGGTGCAGAAACCATCGTTGTCGGTAACCCACCGCAGTACCCTCCCCGCCAATTTGATAAATCCATCAGCTTGGATAGTGACTGGGCGATCGACTATGCTTCCAGTGAAGCCTTTATCAGGGACAACGGACTATGGGCAGGAGCCGCCATTTACAATAACACCTCCGACCAAGCCCTACCCATCGCTTTGGGACGAACCCACGGCAGCCAAGATCTTGATACTATTTGGAAAACCTTTGATTCTGGTTTTTGGGGATCGATTACAGGACAAAACAACCCAAGGGCTTTGCATGGACAAGGTATGGTGGATTTCTTTAATGAAAACTTTGGGACACGTCTATCGGTCAGCTTTATGGCAAACCAAGTCCCCCTCAAAACGAACCGCATCGAACTGCATCCCTCCGTCAAAGACAAATGGAATCGTCCTGTCGCCTACATCATTAAAGAATGGCACAGCCACGATATATATCTCATGAATGTGATAGCGAAGCAGTGCGAAGAAATTCTGCGGTTAGGGGGGGCAAATCCCGATCCGAATCAGATTGAAGAGGGGGGTATCTATTTAGCCGAAAATGCCCTAGCTCGCATTGCTAACCACATTCTGGGAGGCGCAAGGTTTGGCAATGATCGCGCTGATTCGGTGTTGGATATCCACTGTCGCGCTTGGGACTTTGATAACCTCTATGTCACCGATGGTTCCTTCATGCCCACGGCAGGCGGAGCTAACCCCACCCATACCATTGAAGCCAATGCGTTCCGTATAGCAGACCACCTTTTAGAGAGGCTCTAATGGCTAATCCCCAGTTTAACGATATTTTTACTCGTCCAGAAAACGATATTTTTCACGTCGTTTTCTTTCCTGATCGCATCTATCACGCCCAATACTTGAACGCCACTCGTAGTCCTCGTTACCGTTATAACGTGCAGGAAGTGCGGGGACAACTAGATATCAATGTCCTTAAAGGCGAAGTTTATCTCGATGGTCAGTTTTTCTGTAACTTTTTGCGGATTGAGTATCGAGCCAGTCGCCTAGTTGAACAATCGCGAATCCGCAATCGCTTTATTCGAGAGCAATTGATGGCCTATATCAATCTTCTACCCGAGGATCAAGCTTCGGCAGATGCCCTCATCAAACTGACTTACTGTCCCTGGGTAGATGCCTATCAAGTCGAAATCTGGGAAACCCTAGAACCGCCCCCCAAGGCCAGCCATGATGCAAAAGTTTTAGACATGATGGGTTATCAAGGCTCCATTACCCGCATTCCTGCCTTCGAGTCTGCACTTAAGACTATCAAAAAGCTTAAGCGATTAGAACTTGCCTTTCGCGAAAATGATCGCGATCTGCCGTTTGGATTTACTATCAATAACCCGGGTTGGGACAACAATTTCCGACGCTCCTTCCAAACCCCAAATACCCAGACCCCCAGTTCTGGTCAAAATACCGTCGAGGTTCTCAATTATTTAATTGACTTCCAGCGAGGATGGTATCTTCAGTCCGATCGAACAGATCCGGTTCGTTACCTCAATGCCATGATGAACGATGGCGATCCAGAACGAGCTAACGACAACATCATAGAAATGCGTTGGCTGTTACAGCGTGAATTTGGGAGTTCCGTTGTTTTCTTCCACGAAGTGACCATTCCCCCCGGCAAGGTTGAAGGTACTCACCAGCACATTGGCTCAGAAGAACTCTATTACGTCGTGCAGGGAGAAGGGATTGCCTATATGGGAGTGGATGACGATCCCCAAACAGAAGGTTTCCCTACCGTTATCCGTAATATCTTTGGGATTGGTCCTAAGGACTGTAAGGAGTTGCCAGTAAAAGCGGGAAGCATTATTTTTACCAAGAGCGGAGGTATTCATGGTATCCGTAACCCCAGTGCAGAGCCGCTAAAATTTGTCGCCTTCCTCTACCACAGCAGTTAGGTTGATTTGACCAGTTATCTCGACGAAAACGTGATTTAAGCCCCTACTTATTATGTTTATTGTTCATTCCGATCAGGTCTTTCGCGTTGAGCCAAATACAGTTCCCGACTACAAAAATAATAATCCTCTGTTGCGGGTGATGAGTTTAATCCAAAAAACTCAGCTAGCGGCAGAACGGGAGCATTATCTTCAAGACAGCCTACAGTACCTCTTTCCCTACGATTACCTAGAGCTTTATGGACCTGCCGCCCCTGATACCGACAACCTCAATCCCAGAACTCAGGATAATAAAAACGACTTCCAAAAGCAAAATATCCGAGACTTCCGAACATCAGATGTCCAGTTGCTGCGGGGATGGGTTGCGGTGGGTGATCGGGTTGTCCCCTGCTTGCGCGTTTCCTACCGAGGGGGTTCAGACTCTCAGCTTTCTCAATTGGCTAACCATCAATTAGGTGACACCCTCAAGCTATGGATTCGAGTGGGATCGGTGGGAGTTTCTTCCCTAATTAATGTGCCTTACAACGAAGAGAGCGATCGCTATGAGGTCGAGTTTTGGGGATATCCAGATAGTAATCTTCGAGATCTTCTGGGGAATAAAGGGAAAGCTGCATTGGATCGGGGGGAGTTGCAAGTCCGAACAGATTTAGTTCATGGGGGTCTTGACAATTTTAGTCGGGATATTGTGGCAAATCAGGATATGCGTCAGGTGGCTCCAACCAGTTCCATGCATCCAGTCTTGCCCCTTCATGTTGAACTCGCTTGGGCTAATTTTGAGCAATCTATATGGGACTCGCAAAATGGAGCCAATTATCACTATGAATTCAATATGATTCAGCGTGGCTGGGATCAATACCTGCAAGTGGGGATTAGTCCTACTCCCCATGGTGGCTTTGGTTTTTTGGAGTTTCGCAATTTACTGTCCAACTATTTTGGTTTTAGAGGTAGTGGCGAACTTTCGCGACAGTTAGAGTGGTGGAATTTAGATGCCTTTGGGCGCAAAGTGTTAGAAGGGCAAGGACAGCGGCAAGAGGATTTCCTTGCGGTTGAATATATGGATTTACACATTCTCAAACCCGACTGTGGCATTGGGCTACATCGCCACCGCGATAATCAGGAGGTATTTTTGATGATGGCGGGGCGAGGGTACATGGTTATCGGAGATTGGTGTAAACTTCCAGCAAGAGAGCGTTGTTTTGAAGTTCGGACGTTAAAGTCAGGGAGTTTAGCCCTGCTTAAAGGGGGCAATTTACATGGTTTGATGAACGCAACAGATGAGGATATTTCCCTCTTTATGTTTGGTGGCTATGATTAACTTTTGGTTTTCGCCATTGAATTATTTTGATGAATCCAACAATAGGGGTTCTCGATAACTATAAATATTTTTTGAGGTTTTAGTGAACATGGTCTCTTCTCAGTCGGGTATGGGCGCAATTCCCTTTACAGGGGGTGTGGCATTTCGGGTATGGGCACCGAATGTTGATGGTGTCAGTGTGGCAGGGGACTTTAATAGCTGGTCTGCTACTACTAATCCTTTAGAGTCAGAAAACAATGGCTATTGGTCAACAGA
Source organism: Microcystis sp. M_QC_C_20170808_M3Col (assembly GCF_007095505.1). Lineage (NCBI taxonomy): Bacteria > Bacillati > Cyanobacteriota > Cyanophyceae > Chroococcales > Microcystaceae > Microcystis > Microcystis sp. M_QC_C_20170808_M3Col. The sequence continues at coordinate 1,776 of NZ_SFBY01000391.1, read as the reverse complement.
TATTGCCACCGCCACTGTAGGACAGCAGTATAAATTTGTCATTCATGAGGGGACCCGTTCAATCTTTAAAAATGATCCCTATGCTAGAGACGTGGTCAGTTCTGTCGGCAATTCGATTATTGTTGACCCCAGTTTTAACTGGTCTTCCACTGGGTTTTCAATACCTGCTTGGAATGAGCTCGTTATTTACGAAATGCATGTGGGGACTTTTAATGATGATATCGATCCCGGTTTAGGTACTTTTCGCAGTATCAAAGCTCGGCTGCCGGATTTGCAAGCACTGGCAATTAATGCCATTCATGTGATGCCTGCCGCTGAGTTTCCAGGGGATTTATCTTGGGGTTACAATCCGGCTCATCCCTTTGCGATTGAGAGCGTATTTGGTACTCCAACGGACTTTCAGGATTTCGTACAAACAGCCCACAATTTTGGAATTGCCGTCATTATCGACGTGGTTTATAACCATTTTGGTCCCAATGACCTTGATATGTGGCGATTTACCAGTTGGAATCAAAACAATAAAGGCGGCATTTACTTTTATAATGATCACCGAAGCCAAACCCCTTGGGGAGACACCCGACCTGATTATGGGCGCGGGGAAGTGCGTCAATATATCCGGGACAATGTGCTGATGTGGCTGGAGGAGTATCGTTGCGATGGTCTTCGCTTTGACGCAACTGCCTTTATCCGTAATATTTTTGGTAATAATAATGACCCCAGCAATGATATTTCTGATGGCTGGAGTCTCATGCAATGGATCAATACTGAAATTAACAATCGACAGCCTTGGAAGATAACGATTGCTGAAGATATAAGAAACAACGATTGGATCACTAAGGATGTGGGCGCAGGAGGAGCTGGCTTTGATATCCAATGGGCAACAGAGTTTGTGCGCCCAGTTAGAGACGTACTCATAACTCCTAATGATCGAGATCGCAATATGTTTGTAATTCGGGATGCTATCTATCATCGCTACGGAAACAATGCCTTAGAGCGAGTTATTTACACCGAATCTCATGACGAGGTTGCTGCTTCTCTAAATTCCCAGGAAAGACCAGATCACTATCGCTTACCAGAGGCAATTTGGCGAGGTAATGCAGACAGTTGGTTTGCCAGAAAGAGATCGACACTTGGCGCGACACTACTGTTCACTACTCCTGGAATTCCTATGATCTTTCAAGGTCAGGAGTTTTTGGAATGGGGCTGTTGGCGAGACAATATCCCATTAGATTGGCAAAAGAAAAGCAGTTTCAGCGGGATTTGGGATCTTTACCAGTCTTTAATACGCCTTCGACGCAATTGGTTTAATAACACTCGTGGTTTGCGTGGTCAGCATGTCAATGTTTTTCATGTAAATAATAATGATAAAGTGATTGCCTTTCATCGCTGGGAAAATGGCGGGGGTGGGGATGATGTGATTGTGGTGCTTAATTTTAGTGATCGCAATTACGGTAGTTACACTATTGGGCTTCCTCGCGAAGGGACTTGGTATGTTCGCTTTAATAGTGACTGGCAAGGCTTTAGCCCGGATTTTCGCAATTTTGCTGGCTACAATACCACTGCAGGCAGAGCAATTTGGGGAGATACAGATGGACTGACTTATGCGGGGAATGTAGGGATTGGTGCATATAGTGCTCTGATACTTTCACAGTGATTCAATAGAACTCTTGCAAATTAATTATATGTTATAATGATGGGTTAACTAATTTTCCCCAAAAAATTAGTTAATCAGTACATTCGTCCTGAATAAAAACTTGAAGTTTAACTTTTAACTCA
>NZ_SFBY01000390.1:0-5431 GCF_007095505.1 Microcystis sp. M_QC_C_20170808_M3Col | reverse complement strand
ATTAACCTGTTTGTGCCTAAAATTTTTGCCTGTATGGGTTTCAGCTATTTTTGAGCGTAGGTACTCTCATCGAATTTTATTTTAAGTTAATTATTTGCATAACAATTACCGAAGAGCCATTATTTGCATAACAATTACCGAAGAGCCGGAGGTTTTACAATCTAGATAACCCATTCCTTTTTTGGCTTTTTGTGTCGTAAAGTCTAAACTTGTTGTGTCTTGCACTGCCAAAACTATTGGATGTTCTTTGATTCTTTCTACTGTACTTTTAGCTTGGGCGGCAATTATATCTGAGGGGTGAAAATAGGGGGAATTCCAAAAGTCATAGGTGGCACTCGCTGCCGCTAGATTTCCCGAAGCTTATGGCACACTTGTACTAAATTGGCTGGCCAAGTTTTCCACGATACTGATTAACCTTTTCTTTCTTCTCCTGTCCCCTAGGTCTGCATACTGTAATTCTTGGGCTGCCCATTTCTCCATTTTTTTGCTCACCTGGACCTTGATTCCTTCTTTCAAAACTATACCTATCAATCGTTTCCCTTTTTTTTAAGTTTCTTCTCTTTTTGTTAAGAAAGATCTGACTAATGGATAGGGTATAAACGGGGGCTGTTCGAGTATTAGCAGGATATCAGGTAAGTCGGGATTAGCAATTCTCGCCCCACCAGCGATCGCTGTTGCCAAAGAATAGGGCGTAATTGCCCGAATTTTTAGCCCACAGGGACGAGGTATTTTTTGAGCATTCATTGCGAGATTTGTCAAATTATTTAAGAAATGTGAAGGAGCGCAAAGGAAAATTAAAAGAAGGGAAGATATAGATGTTGGGGAGAATACTAAGTGCTAATCTAAGGTTATCCCATCTATTCCGAGGTTAACCGTCGAACGGGAGAAACAATCACCGGATTCCCTTGCTGGCGGCAAAAATCAGTTTCTTTAAATGAAAGTTAACAGAACTTCGCATTTCTGTTAAGAGAAGGTTTAGAGAAACTTGTTAGAATAGAGGTAGATAAATCCAGTTGCAAATAGGCGCTCGACCCGATGAATTTTCCGTGCGATCCGACAAAAAAAAGAGAACGAGAACACCGACAATATCTAGACTGTGACCTCTAATTGACTTTCAATCAACAGCGCGATCGAGCAGTTTTTTTGAGGATTAAATTCCTGGCATCAACATCCCTTAAAAATAGTTGATGTGGGCAGTCCATAGCAAAATTTTTAGATGGAGTAGTGAGTATGAAGCTATTGATTCAGGGCAATAATATCGCTGTCACCGAACCTATTCATGATTATGTGGAACAAAAGCTGGAGAAAGCGGTGAAACATTTTAACGGCATAACCACAAAGGTCGATGTTCACCTCTCCGTGGAAAAGAATGCACGCATTCCCGATCGTCATAAAGCGGAGGTAACGGTTTATGCTAATGGAACAGTGATTCGCGCTCAAGAAGGCAGCGAAAATTTGTACGCGAGTATTGATTTAGTTTCTGATAAAATCGCTCGTCAACTCCGCAAGTATAAAGAAAGATTGGTGGATCATCGCACCCACGCCACCGTTAAAACTAGCGAGGTGGTGCAAGAGAAACCCTTAGATGATAACCTAATTGGCGATCGCACTCCCGAATTACCTGCGGAAGTAGTGCGGATGAAATACTTTGCCATGCCACCGATGACTATTGAGGAAGCACTAACACAATTGCAATTAGTCGATCACGATTTCTTTATGTTCTGCAACAAAGACACTAACGAAATCAACGTTATCTATCAACGCAATCACGGCGGTTTTGGTGTTATTCAACCCCGTCCCGTCAACCTAAATGGCAAAGAACTCCATTAACAGTTAGCGACTACAAATAAAACCAAAGACTGGAGAAATTCTCCAGTCTTTTTCTCATCTAACCAAGATTAACTTTAACCACTTTATTTTTTTCTGCCGCCGCTTTCGGGAGGGTGAGATAAAGAATACCGTCTTGATAGTTAGCGGTAACTTGGCTATTTTGCACCTCTACTGGCAGGGTAATCAAGCGACTAAATTTACCATAATAAAATTCGCTGTCTTTTACCTCGGCAGCGCATTCACGTTGCCCATTAATAGCCACCATTTGCTTGCTAACCTCCACATCGATATCTTTAATATCCATACCGGGTAATTCGATTTTTAATTCCACGGAATCCTCGTTAACGGAGATTTCCACCGGGGGACGAGATACCAATGAAGTTGTCGGTAATACTTCTTGAAAAAGTTGATCGATTTGACGTTGGACAGAATTAATTTCTAGGAAGGGAGAATAAAGAGTGAAAGCCATAGTAATAATTTCCTTGAGAGGTTTTCTCTGACTGCGATTATCTCCATCTTAAGCAACTAACTTGACTTCCACAAGGCGGTTTTCAGGAAATAAAAAGTCGCAATAACCGATACAGTTATCAGTTATCAGTTATCAGTTATCAGTTATCAGTGGCAAGTGGCAAGTGGGAAGTTGTGGGGTGTGGGGTGTGGGGTGTGGGGTGTGGGGTGTGGGGAGCAAAAAACCGACGGCTGACGGCTAAAATACAGCGTTTCTCATAAAGATGAAGTGTAACCTAATTTGGTATCATCCCCAGACGACCAGCTACTGTTGCCTGTTGCCTGTTGCCTGTTCCCTAAAACCAGAGACTTCGTACCTCACCATTAAGATAACTGCTATAACTGTTATAACCATTGTTGTAATTCCGGCCAACCCAAACCCTGACGCACGATATCCGGTTGATCGCCGGTAAAATCAACAATTGTTGACACTTCCGAACCGGGAGCAGAACCATCTTCGATAATTAAATCAACGATATGATCGAGGGCATCGAATAACCTAGCAGTTTCTAATCCCTTGGTGGGAAAATCCCCCTCCTGATCGGGAAGATGGGCAGAACTAGAGATAATGGGATTTTCTAGGGTTTCGAGAATAGTGCGACAGATAACGTGATCGGGAACCCGGATACCGGTGGTTTTCCGCTTTGGATTCATCACCACTTTCGGCACTAATTTAGTCGCCGGTAAGAGAAAAGTGTAGGGACCGGGTATGACTCGTCGCATAATCTTATAGGCATGATCGCTGACCACTGCGTACTCGGAAATATTCGACAAAGAAGAACAGAGAAACGTCAAGGGTTTATCATTAGATAGTTGCTTGATTTGGCGAACTCGTTCGACGGCAGATTTCACATTGAGATCGCAACCGATCGCATAGACAGTATCGGTAGGATAAAGCATAATTGCCCCATTTTTAAGGGCATGACAGATTTCTTGGATAGAACGTTGTTGGGGATTTTCGGGATGGAGAGAGTAAATAGTAGCCATGATAGCAAAATCGTCGCCTATTGGGATTGTCCCACGGGAATCGCCGGGGATATGTGTTTAGGGGCATTAGTAGATTTAGGAGTCCCCTTAGAATACCTGATTGCACAACTAAAAACTTTAGGAATTGAGGATGAATATCAGTTAAGGGCCGAAAAAGTGCATCGTCGCGGTCAAATTGCTACTAAGGTTCACGTCGATGTCACTGCCGAGAAGTCCGATCATCATCACCACCATCACCATCATACCCCCGCTCGCCATTTACCGGAGATTGAAAATTTAATCAAACAGGCAAATTTACCCCAGAAAGTCCGAGAATGGAGTTTAGCGGTTTTTCAACAACTTGCGATCGCAGAGGGAGCCGTTCACGGGATCGCGCCAGAAAAAGTCCATTTTCACGAAGTGGGGGCAACCGATGCCATTATTGATATCGTCGGGACTTGTTTGGGTTTGGATTGGCTATCGGTGAGTGAATTATACTGTTCTTCTCTCCCCACCGGCGGCGGTACAGTTCAGGCCGCCCATGGTCGTTTACCGGTTCCCGTGCCAGCAGTAGTACAATTGTTAAGTAATCGACAAGTACCAATTTATAGTAATGGCATCGCAGCGGAGTTAGTAACACCCACGGGGGCAGCTATTGTGACAACTTTAGCTAAAAGTTTCGGTAAACCGCCCAAAATACAGTTAGAAAAGGTCGGTTTAGGGGCAGGGACAAAAGATTTACCGATTCCCAATCTTGTCCGGCTTTGGTTAGGGAAAAAAGAACCAGAAAAGCTAGATGAAATCGAAACTGTGGCAGTTTTAGAAACTCAAATTGATGACTTAAATCCGCAAGCGATCGCCTACTTAAGCGAGGCTTTATTACAAGCGGGGGCTTTAGATGTATTTAGTCAAGCAATTACTATGAAAAAATCTCGTTTGGGAATACTTTTGACAGTAATTTGTGGCTTGGATAAAATTGCTATTTGTGAAAATATGATCTTTCAAGAAACCACAACTTTAGGCATTAGAAGGACGATTCAAGAGCGATCAATCTTAAAAAGAGAGATACAATCGATCGATACTGTCTATGGTCAAATTCGGCTAAAAGTTGCCTACAAAGAGTCAATTAATCAACCGATTACCGTACAACCAGAATACGAAGATTGTGCCGCTATTGCCCGTCAGCATCATCTACCTTGGCGATTTGTTCATCAAATGGCCTTAGCTATTTGGCAAGAAAAAAATCAGTCTTGACAGCAGGGCGATTTTCTCATAAAACTGCCAGATTCATTGTTCAAAAGGTATTTTCAGGAAAATAATCACAATTTAAAACCTGTTCTTGGCTAAAAGGACAATCAACTGGAAAAGTTTCTTTTGGTAAATTAGTTTCATTTACCGTCCCTCGCACTGCTTTTTGATAACATTCTGCGAAAATATCTGCTAAATAGGGTTTTAAGCTAGGACTATCCCTTAAAATAAGCTCTAATTGTTCTCTTTGCTCATCAATGGTATTTATCCAGCTATTAGTCCGTTTTTCCGGTTGATATTGCCATTTAAGTAAGTGCATCAAGAGAACTTTTAAACGGCCGAATATCTCCCGTCTATTATTACGTCCCATATCGGATATTTCTTCGATTAAGTTATCTAAATCAAGGGACTCTAAATTCCCCTTTTTTAAGTGATTTACGGTTTGCTCAATCCACAAATTAAAATCAGTTTCATAAAGCTGAGATAATTTAGTTTTCATGTTGATAATATCCCATTTAGAAGTGGGTGGTAACGCACCACTCTCTTAACTGTAACCGTTCAGGGGAGGTATCAAGCAGTCAGTAACATTGACTCTGTGGAAGGACTCTCCCGGGGCAGCAGAGAAAGAACGAGTTTCTTTCCTAGGTTCAGGCGCGATTGAATCGGGGATTAAACAAATTGGAAAGCGGGTTAAACTTTCGGGCGCACCGTGGCAAAATGAGAACGTTTCTTCTATTCTATCTTTACGTTGTGCCTATCTTATACTAAATCCTGTTTTGAAAAGCTGATAACAATCAGTCATAAGTTAGCCAATGATAGTTAGTCAAGTTTTTAATTTCATTAGTCATTGTTTCGAGATACTGACAACGAGTTATCAGAA
>NZ_SFBY01000039.1:0-19621 GCF_007095505.1 Microcystis sp. M_QC_C_20170808_M3Col | reverse complement strand
AAAATCGAAACGAGTAGGCTTTTTCCATGTCTCACATTTTAGCATATATTTGGTAAATGCGCTAGTATTTAACGGTAAAGCCGTCGTAGAACGACGGGGTTTCAGACCCAAAATTTTCGATGACCGGGACTAGGGCAGATAATTTATGGACGTAACTGGATTCGAACCAGTGACCCCATCGATGTCAACGATGTACTCTAACCAACTGAGCTATACGTCCGCACGGATCGCTATTATAACACGATTGCTCCTAATTAGGCAAGCCCCTAGGCAGTAAATTGATAGCCAATTAACTTATAAATTAACTTGGCAGTGGTAAATTCCGAGACCACCGAATCACTAATCGGGGCCAATTCCATCACATCGCAGCCAATCACCTGATGGGTTTGGAAAAGACGACGGAGAAAGCCTAGGGTTTGATGCCAACTTAACCCCCCCGGTTCCGGGGTTCCCACCCCCGGAATTAAAGCGGGATCAATGCCATCCACGTCGATAGTTAAAAATACCTTCTCAGTCGTAATTTTGGCGATCGCTTTTTCGATCCAATCGGGATCACCGGCGATATCTCGATCCCAAATCACAGGAATCTGCTGTTTAGCGATTAATTCGGCTTCTTCTCGACAAATAGCCCGAATTCCCACGGGTAAGGTCGGCAAACCCATTTCTAACACCCGACGCATCACACAGGCGTGGTTATGGTGGGAGCCTTCGTACTCAAAACGCATATCGCCATGGGCATCAATTTGAACCACCGTAAAAGGTTCCGATAAAGCTTGTCGGTAAGCTTGTACTACTCCCGTAGTGATAGCGTGTTCACCCCCGACGGCGACGACAAATTTATCATCGGCAATTAAACGCGAAACTGTAGCTGTGGTGACGGCTAACATCTCCTCGGCGGACAGTTGCGGTTGCTGACGGGTATCAGCGATTGCCTCATGGGTATAGATGCCCACTTCTAAACAGGTTTCCCTCTTAAGTTCCTCGTCATAGGCTTCCAGTTGTTGGGAAGCGGTAATCACCGCCGCCGGCCCGGTTTCACAACCCTTACGATAGGTGGTGGTGGCCTCGTAGGGAATCGGCAGGATCACGGCCTTAGCTGTGGCGTAAGTGGCGATCGCTTCACTACCTAAAAACTGTTCGCTACCGGTGGCGCAAGACAATAACATGGGCAAGTCACAGAAAATTTTAGTCGAATCTTTTATTATAAATATTTTGACTCAGCAATTCTCATTTTAAGGTTTCATGACATTAAAACCCTTGCACCTAGAGGGGTTAAAATTCTTTAACGAATCTCTAGATCGCTGAAACAACGCAAAATCGTTTCAAAATGAGAATTGCTGTTTCTCATCAACCTCAACTGACCCCAGACATATCTACTAAGTAGGGAGGTACAATTATTTTTAGGATGGGTTAGCGGTAGCGTAACATGAGCCAGCGTTGGGTTTCATGCTTCAACCCAACCTACGTTCATCTTATATTTAATTCCACCCACCTACTTATTGAGATAACTGCTGTAACGATAGCTTAACACCCTCTACCACTGTCAACCTGACTTCTAATTAGGTTGCTTAGGTTTTTCGAGTTGCTCTTTAACTGATTCTAAGGGAAGTTTTAATACTCTAGCAATTTGTTCGACGGTTAAGCCTTCTTTTATCAATTCTGTGGCGATTTCAAGTTTATATTCTTCTGTAACATTATATTTTTGTAATTGATTTTCTGGTAGTTGATTACAGATATGACCTTTATTAATTTGTACGGGATTTATTACATTAAAGTTATGAGAGACATTATAATAATACCTTCGCAGACTAGACTTGAGATTAGCTTTATTAACTTCTTCCCCTAAAATTTCCGATAAGGTTTTCCATAGCTTACCGGCTACATCCTTGACATATTTCTCGGAACGATGATGACTTTTAGCGATTTCTGTGTATTTTTGGTGATTAATAACTCCTTCTAGAATTTCAGACTGAACATCATCTAAATTCTCTCCTGTATAGGAAAATATGAGATTATCAACAGTTGTAATTAAAGAGTGAATATCAAAATTGTTCATTTTTACACACAGAATCCAGATTAATAAGCTTTTACCTGACATTATATGACATTATAAGGTGTACGGTCAATTTAATATTACTTTTAGATTTAATTTATTTTTCTTAATACTGTTTTATATGACTTTATATAACTTTAAAAGCCTTGACAGTTAACTTTGATATTGTTTACTCTTTGATGAAGTTCATACTTTTTGATTTTAGGAGATTTAACAATGAAATGGATGATTAAATCAGTTTCTTTTGCGTTAATACCATCTTGTCTATACCTGTGCTTATTTCCCTCAAAAGTTGGTGCTTTTGGTAAAGGCCCTTGGTATCTAATTACTTTTTCATTAGAGTATGTAACAAAACCAGCACTAGATGGTAATAAGAATCCTATATATGATAATAAAAGAAATCCTGTCTATGAGACAAAAATTGTACTTGATCCCCCACCATCAGATCCTGTTACAAGATTTGGCACAGAGATTATCTACAATCCAAATGAAGTTCAAATATCTGAAGATTCTTTAAGTTATGGGTTTCTGTGCGAATTTACTAGCAACGGAGGTTGTCCTACTAATGATGGTATTTTATCAGCTACATTTGGTTCGCCTTTAGGAAATACTAATACAAGTTGGAGCTTCAATATTAATAACCAAGCAGGATTAGCAACCTTAAATGCTGACTTTTCTAATAATCCTGTCGATGTTGAAGGTCATACATACTTTTTTGGTTTTACAACTTTATGGAGTGACACTAAATATTTTTCGCAAAGCACTGTTACTCTTCAAAATGAGTATTGTAAAACAATTTCTACTGAGACAACTGATCAAAATGGTTGCGGCGAACCTATCCCCGAACCCACCTCAACCCTAAGTATTCTTTCCCTGGGAATACTTGGTGCAGGTGCAACCATAAAACGCAAAGTAAAACGCTCTCATTCAACCGAAAAAGAACCCAGTAACGTCAGTTAAATTGCTTTTTTATATAACTCATTCCCCCTTAATTGAATAAGTTAGGGGGGATTTTTATAGATTTTCGGCTTCATTTTCTAAAATTTCCTGTAATTGTGAACGCAATGGAGCTAGATTATTTTCAATCGTCCGCCAAACAATTGCCAATTCTACCTGAAAATATTCATGAAAAATGACATTTCGCATATCTCCCATTAAACGCCAAGGAATTTGAGAATAACGCAATTGTATATCACTAGGAATATTTCTAGATGCCTCACCAATAATTCCTAAATTATAAAGAACTGCTTTAAGAGTCACTCGATTTGAGCTAAAATCTTCAAAGGTCATATTAGCCGTCCATTCCAAGATTTCATCAATGGATTCAATAATATCTTGAAGACGAAGTTGCCAATCTCTAAAAGGCATTAATCACATCCTTTAATACAGGTTGTCGTAAATGTTCTTTTAAAGAATCTTGAGTACCTAAATCAACAGAACATCCTAATATATCTTCTAAGTAAAGTCGTACCTCGATAAACTCAAATAACCCTACCGCTTTACTAAATTCTACCAATAAATCTACATCACTGTCAAAACGTGCTTCATCCCTTGCTACTGAACCAAATAGAGACAGAGATTTTACCCCTAGTTTTTCTAATTGTTCTCGGTGTGTTGCGAGAATTGTTAGTACCTCATCTCGTTTCATGACTATTTCCTGAAATCTGATTACTTCATTATAATCTTAATGGTTATCTCATGGACAACATTAATAACACGATTCATCTCCTAACAACTCTGCTAGTTTCTCTTCCCTTAGACCTTTAGCTTGAGCTTTTGCTCCTATTTTATCCATAAACGCAAAGTAAAACGCTCTCATTCCCTCGAAAAAGAACCCAGTAACGTCGGTTAAATTGCCTTTTGGTATAACTCATTCCCCCTTAATTTTAGACCAGTTAAGGGGGATTTTTTATGCTCTTACTTCTCCGTAGTGTATTTTTAAATTAATATTTGCTATAATCAACAAAGCGTAAGCATAAATCATCCTGATTAGATTTCTGATGAGTCCAACTGTTTTCCGAGAAGATGGCTATCGCTTCTTTTTCTTTTCCCGCGAAGAAACAAGAATGCACGTTCATGTTCATTGTGCAGAAGGAGAAGCTAAATTTTGGCTTGAACCACAAATTGAATTAGCTCGTAATCATAACCTATCTCGAAAACAACTTCAAGCGATAGAAACTATTATTGAGTAACGACAAAATGAACTTAGAAATGCTTGGACAAAACACTTCTCAATCTGAAGTAACTCATATTTCTTCCCATGGAATATGGATTCTGGCAAACAACGAAGAAATGTTTCTGTCCTATCAAGATTTCCCTTGGTTTCAAGATGTCCCTATTAGACAAATTTTAAATATACAAGAGCCTTTTCCTAATCATTTTTATTGGCCAGATTTAGATGTAGATTTAAGCAAAGAAATTATTAAAAATCCTGAGAGATTTCCCTTAAAAGCTAAATCCTAGTGCGATGCCAAAGGCACTGCGTAGCAGATCGCCGATCTGGTAGGGTGCGTTCCCTAATGCAACTTCTACCGTTCCACCGATCGATTTTTGGAGAACGCACCATGCACATTGATTGAAGCTGTAAGTCTAGGCGTTGCTGAATCAAGGCATGAATGCCAATTGTGCATCGTATCCAAAAGTTAGTTTGGGTCTAGCGGCAAGATGTAGGCAGAGTAGTCAAGTGAAGTGTCCCATGCCTGAGCCTCACCTTGTATAGAGCCGACAAATGACTTTAGGATACAATGACTGTAAAAGCTAGTAGCCAGTTGGATATATTTGTTATGGCATTAATATCCCGTGTTGTTCACAGTGATCCCGACATTCTAGGGGGAACCCCTGTTTTTGTAGGAACTCGTGTGCCGATGAGAACCCTACTTGATTATCTTGAGGCTGGTGATTCATTGGAGGTATTTCTAGACCATTTTCCCAGTGTCAGTCGAGAACAGGCGATCTCAGCCCTTGAATTAGCAAAGGAAATGTTGACAGCCTATGCGAATCCTGCTTGATGAATGCGCCCCACGCCCGTTAAAGGGTGAGCTTGCCGATTACGAGGTATGCACAGTTGTTGAGATGGGATGGTCAGGGAAAAAGAACGGTGAGTTGCTGAGGCTGATGAGTCAGGAGGGTTTCACGATTCTCCTCACTACAGATCAAAATTTGCGTTATCAGCAAAATTTACAGCAAGCTGGAGTGGCAGTTATTGTTCTTGTAGCAACCAGCAACAAACTTTCTGACTTACTTCCCCTAATGCCGGATGCCTGTAGCGTATTAGATAAACTTGCTCCAGGAGAAGTGATTGAAGTTGGAGGCTCCTGAAAGTTGTGTTGGCGAAAGCAGCATAACTCCGCATCCTTGGCGATATCTCGCTCCCAAACCACGGGAATCTGCTGTTTAGCGATTAATTCGGCTTCTTCTCGACAAATAGCCCGAATTCCCACGGGTAAGGTCGGTAAACCCATTTCTAACACCCGACGCATCACACAGGCGTGGTTATGGTGGGAGCCTTCGTACTCAAAACGCATATCGCCATGGGCATCAATTTGAACCACAGTAAAAGGTTCCGATCAAGCTTGTCGATAAGCTTGTACTACTCCTGTAGTGATAGCGTGTTCACCCCCGACGGCGACGACAAATTTATCATCGGCGATTATTGGTTTGCTGCGGGCGATAATCTGGAAATATAGCCATCAGTTAGGCTGCTTCATACTGCTGTAACAAAAAACAACTATCCCCCGATAGCGATCGCTAAAGGTCGAATAATTGTCAATTTTTGTCAAGAGGTGCGGTCAAATCGAAGAATCATCGCTAGAATGAGTCTAATTGTCAGGAATTTAGTTAGACAAGGTTTTTGGCAAGATGCTAGTCTGGCTAACAGGCTTTTGGGCTTGATATAGGGAAAGGTTCTGGAGATTGTGCCTAAATAGAGTGTTATACAGAAAGTTGACCTATAATATGTAGTTATGTTTTCAAGAGAAGAGAAGAAAGAAATGTTATCAACACTTCTAAGTAAAGCTGTACAAAAAGCTCAAGAACTGCCAGAAGCAATTCAAGACGAACTGGCAGAGCAGTTTATTGAAGACATCGAAAATGAAATCAAATGGCAAGAAACATTATCTAAACCCCAAGACAGCTTAATTCTCAAAGAACTTGCTCAGAAAGCTATTACGGATTCAGAAAACGGACAGACTGAAGAAATGGGATTTGATGATCTATGAAGTCGGAACTAAATCCAGATTTCGTCGGCTTATTTCAACAGCTACCAGAAAGAGTGAAAAGAACAGCCAGAAAAAATTACAAGTTATGGAAAGATAACCCAAGTCATCCAAGCTTAGAATTTAAGGAGGTCAATCAAGAAGACCAGATTTGGTCAATCAGAGTCGGTATAGGTTGGAGAGCGCTAGGAAGAATCAAGAATAAGAATGTAATTGTTTGGTTTTGGATAGGCTCTCACGCAGAGTATGACAAATTGTTAAAGAAGTTGTGAACCAAGAAACATAACAAATCACCGCACCCGAAATAATAGTGAAATTTTGTAACAAAGTGCAGTCATATCTAAGAATCTTTGCTACGATTCCGGAAAGCTTCTGTGATAAGTTTCCTTAAAGGAGATTGTTTGCAGTAAGCTAATCTGGCTAACAGGCTTTTGGGCGTGATATAGGGAAAACTTCCGACGATTGCGCCTAAATAGAGTGATATGCCGAAAGTTGACCCAGATCGTTACTCTGAAGAGTGTTATACGGGAATTTTCTGTATAATCCTATAGTCAGGCATAAAATTAAGAGCGAGGGAGGCTATGAGACTTTTTTGTTAAAACAACCTAATCATACCGAGTTAATGGAGATGGATTAATGAATGATATTTACAACTTACAACGTTTTGAGAAAGCGCAAGATTCAGTTTATGAAGAAGTTCTCGTGGAACTAAAGCGAGGACATAAAAGCCAACATTGGATCTGGTATATATTTCCACAGATTAAAGGTCTAGGCCAAAGCGAAATGGCGCAAAAGTTTGCAATAACATCCCTAGAAGAAGCTGAGGCTTACTTAGAGCACCCTGTTCTGAGTTTGAGATTGAGAGAGTGCACTCAACTTGTAATCAATGTAGAAGGACTTACAGCCGAACAAATTTTTGGCTATACTGACACCCTGAAGTTTCGATCTTCCATGACGTTGTTTATGCATGCTACGAAAGACAATAAAATCTTCAAAGACGCTATTTTCAAGTATTTCGAAGACAAGCTTGACCAATTAACTCTCAGCATCTTGAAAAATTCATAGGTTTTTGTGACTGATGTGTTCATAAATCAAAATCATATTGATTGTTGATCAACTTGGGATAAATCATTATTAAACTTCCTAGTTTCGAGTAAATATTAGCCAAAGAATTTGCATGTTCCAATTTTTTGAAAAACAAAAATACTCAGTTATTATTGGCGCATTTGGTTTTCTTCTAGTTATTATCAGCTATTTTGACGTTGCAGATATAGCCAAGTTGCAAATCTCAAGGGCTACAAGTCCAGTTTTTCCACTTTATGTGCTAGGGATAATCCTAATCCTAATTTCCATCTGTCTTTATATTTTTGAAGAAGATTCATTAGCTCGTATTTTTGGAAAATCTCCTGTTGGATGGCTAACGCCTGGAAAAGTCAATAAACTGAAAAGTGGCTTCAGTTCAACTATTAACATGTCGACGATAAACATCATTTTTGGAAGAATAGATGTAATTGAGGGTAATGCCGAAAAAAGCTTGATCGTATTGCCAGCCAATGAATTCTTCGATGATGAGTGCATAAGGGATAAAGTAAGTGCATTAGGTGCATTCATGCAGGCAAAATATCCAAACCAAATAGAGGAAATCAAGAAATTGATCGACGATAAACTGAAAGATTTACCGTTCGTGGAAGTAGAGAAAAAAGCGGGTAAGTTCCAGAAAAGCTACGATATAGGAACTGGTGTTTTTCTTGATCAAATACTATCAACTAAGCATAAAATTCTCCTTGTTTCAGTTACTACAATGAGAGCTGGCGAAGGATTGCGAGCAGAAATGTCCTACATTTTTAGAGCCGTAAAGGAAACTCTGAGTATAGCGGCTGACCAAAGACTTAGTTCAGTGTATATTCCTTTGATTGGTTCAGGCCATGGAGGGCTAAAAAAAGAGGTTTCACTTTTGGCTATGCTACTAGCAGTTTGTGAAGTACTATATCGACCATATGGACACAATGTAGAAGAATTTAACATTATTATATTTCAAGCTAGCGAGAAGGATAAGCCATCTATCTCCTCAGAAGTTGTTAAGCACCTACTGAAAACCACTACAGGAATGTTCCTGTAATCCTTCAAGGTATCAGTGCGATCGCTGCTCTGGTAGTGCAGTAGGTGGTTTAATTGGTGGTGTGGTTGGTCTGGTTTTTGGTCCTTCGGATAATGTAAATTCACAGCGATCGCTGTAGGGTGCGTTCCCTAATGTGGATCCTACTGCTCCACCGATCGATTTTTGGGGAACGCACCATGGACATTCATTGAAGCTGTAAGTCTAAATGCGATGCCGAAGGCACTGGGTAGCAGTACGCCAATCTTGTAGAGAGGTAGTAGGATGAGCTAATGCCCATCCTACAGACCTGTAAGATATTATGGAGAGGTTTCCAGAAGTCAAATCCCAATCGGGAGTTAGTATATGCAAGCAATCCTTTTAAGCCGTGAAGAAGTTGCTCAACGTGCAGAGAAACTGTACGAAAGCAGAATCCGCCAAGAGGTGGAAGTTGAAGAAAACATTGGCAAGATGGTCATCATTGACATTGAAACAGGTGACTATAAAGTTGATGAAAATGGCTTACACGCTGCCGACTTATTGAGCGAGAAACACCCCCATGCTCGGCTCTTTGGGATCAAAATTGGCTACAACGTTGCTGCCGCTTTTGGTGGGGGTATTATGGAGCGTGTAGTTAAGTGATTTCAGGTATTGTGGCTAATGGACACCCGATCATCACTATCCCATTTCGGATTCCAAATCGCGCTGACTTTCCGATTGAGTTTGTAGTAGATACAGGATTTACAGATGAGCTTTGTTTGCCACCCGAAGCAGTAGCATTATTGAATCTTCCTTTCAGGTACGATATGCGTGCGAATTTAGCAGACAACAGCCAAGTAATGCTCCCTCTTCACAAAGCAATTATTATCTGGAATGGTGAGGAGCGAGAAACTCGTGTATTTGCAACAGGGCGGCGACCTTTGGTTGGAACTGCTTTATTAGATAGCCATGAACTTGTGATTCAGTTTACGGAAGGTGGGTTGGTAACAATTGACAAATTGTAGTTCTCAGCATTAGCGCAAACGCAGGCTAACTTAGCCGTTATACTGAATCGGTTTTTAATAGCATGATTAACTCCCAATCCCACTTAAAAAACCCGCTCCCTTTTCCCCACTTTCTACTCCCCTTAAACGGGATTGGGTATCAGAGCGATCGCTAGATTAAGGGTTAAGTAATGTTAAGATCATAATTCTTCATCAAGAAAGCGCATGATCGCCGAGTAACTGTAGTCAAAAATACCAAATTTTGCCCAAGTCACAATACAGTAGGGATCAAGCGCATTCGATCGAAGCAAGAATTTTCTCCCCAGTATCTATGAATCAATCAGAAAGTTGCGGTAAGGTCTATCTCGTCGGTGCGGGTCCCGGGGATCCCGGTTTGTTGACCTTAAAAGCGAAAGTTCTCTTAGAAAATGCCGATGTTGTCCTCTATGATGCCCTAGTCAGTCCCTCGATTCTAGCCATGATTAATCCCCGGGCCGAACAAATCCATGCGGGTAAGCGTCGCAGTCGTCATTCTCTGGTACAGGAAGAAATCACCGCTTTACTGATCGAGAAGGCCCAGACTAATACCGTGGTTGTTCGTCTCAAGGGGGGTGATCCCTTTGTTTTCGGTCGCGGGGGTGAAGAAATGCTCGATCTGATCGCGGCCGGAATTAGCGTCGAGATCGTGCCGGGGATCACTTCAGGAATTGCCGTGCCTGCCTATGCCGGTATTCCCCTCACCCATCGCAATTATAGTTCTTCCGTTACTTTCGTCACCGGCCACGAGATGGCGGGTAAATATCGTCCCCAGGTTAACTGGTCAGCGATCGCCCATGGCGCAGAAACAATTGTCGTTTACATGGGTGTGCATAATTTACCCTATATTATCGGCGAGTTAACCAAGGCCGGCAGAAGTCCAGAAACACCGATCGCCCTGATTCGCTGGGGAACAACACCGCAACAACAGGAGTTAATCGGTACTTTCACCACGATTATGGACCAGATCGAAGCCACCGGCTTTGAAGCCCCAGCGATCGCTGTTATCGGTGCAGTGGTGGACCTTCACGATCTCTTACAAGCGGGACAACCTTTGCTCTCCAGGACAATCCCCCCCACCCCCATTTCTCTCTGATCCGGTTCCCATGCGTCAATATCAAAAATCCCTGACGATTACCACCAGTCCCAAGAATTTCCATCGTCTCACTGCCCCCATAGAAGCGATCGTGGCTGAATCGGGCATAACGACGGGATTATGCAGTGTCTTTGTCTGTCACACCTCCGCTTCTTTGCTGATCCAAGAAAATGCCGATCCCGATGTTCTCACCGATTTGGCCAATTTCTTCGCTAAGTTAGTGCCAGAAGATAGCAGTCTCTACTATCACTCTACCGAAGGGCCAGACGATATGCCCGCTCATATTCGCTCGGTCCTCACCCGGACATCGGAACAAATCCCGATCGCTAGGGGTAAATTAGTTTTAGGCATCTGGCAAGGTATCTATCTCTGGGAACACCGTCAGAGTCGTCACCAAAGGCAAGTGGTGGTTCATATCACCGGGGTCTGAAGTGTTGCGTATAGTTTTGTAATAGAAACTTTACTCGCACCCCTCATCGGAGTAAGATTTTTTCCGTGTACGATCAAATTGTTCGCTTTTTGAACAAAGAACTTCATATTTCGTAACAAAAGGAAACAATTTATGCGAAAATTGTTCGCTCTGGCCCTGGTGCTATCTCTCTGGTTCACCTTTGCCGCTCCAGCGTCGGCTGATTTGTCCAATCTGACCCCTTGTAGCGAAAATCCCGCTTTCCTACAAAAAGCGAAGAGTTTCCGCAACACCACTCTCGACCCCGAATCGGGAGCCAAACGCGCTCAAACCTACTCCCAAGCTCTCTGTGGACCGGAAGGCTATCCTCACCTAATTGTGGATGGTCGTTGGGATCACATGGGCGATTTCTTTATCCCTAGCATCCTCTTCCTGTACATTACCGGTTGGATCGGTTGGGTTGGTCGGGCCTATTTAATCGCCGTGCGCGACAGCAAAGATGCCGAAATGAAGGAAATCATCATCGATGTTCCCCTCGCTTTGAGCAAAATGTTAACGGGTTTCCTCTGGCCGTTGGCCGCTTTACAAGAAGCCACTTCCGGTAAATTAACCGTTAAGGATTCGGAAATTACCGTTTCCCCTCGTTAATTTTTGTGTCAAACCCTTGACTTTTTATTCCCTAGGAGAACTCAGATGGAAGGACTTACTAAATTTCTCTCGTCCGCACCCGTGTTAATTATGGCGCTGCTGACTTTCACCGCCGGGATTTTAATCGAATTTAATCGCTTTTATCCCGATCTCTTATTCCACCCGCTAGGCTAAAGGCAATCTCAGGTGATTAAAGGGGATACAGAATCAACTGTATCCCTTTTTAAGGGCAACGATCGGAGGGATTGGGGGAATATTAAGAAAAGAAAGACACTGGAGACGACAGGCTCTAAAAATCGATAAGATACAGGTGTCTGTAACCACAGAGGTGGGACAAACCATGCTGTTAGATAGAGATTTGATGCTAGGAAAGCGGCTGCGCTATCAAGAATTACAAGAAAAATTAAAAGAGATTTGGCAGGGAGAAAACGTTCCCGAATCCGATGAATGGGATTATGATATCCTAGTTGTCCCTTCTTTTAGTATCGATCAGAGAGTCGGTCAAAAAGTAGCGGGTTTTTTACATTACGAAGAAAGATTATTATTTTCTCTGATTCGGTTGCGACACCCGAAAACTCGTTTAATCTATGTAACAGCGCAGCCACTTTCGCGGATGGTGATTGATTATTACCTGCAATTGTTGCCGGGGATTCCTTTTTCCCATGCTAATAATCGTCTGTTATTACTGACAACTCACGATAGCTCTTTTCAACCTTTAACCCAAAAAATTTTGGAAAGACCGCGCTTAGTAGCAAGAATCCGGCAAGCGTTGCGTCGAGATCGTGCCTACATGGTTTGTTTTAATTCTACTAATTTAGAGCGAGAATTGTCTTTACAATTAGATATTCCTTTATTTGCCTGTAGTCCAGACTTATTGTATTGGGGTTCTAAAAGTGGCAGTCGCGAGATTTTTGGTCAAGGCAATATTCCCCATCCTGATGGTAGTTTACAGGTAAATACGGTCAAGGATTTGTTATACGAAGCCGCTAGTTTGTGGTCTCGTCAACCGCAACTAAAACGCATGGTAGTTAAGTTAAATGAGGGGTTATCGGGAGAAGGAAATGCAGTTTTAGATTTACGTCCTTTAGCGGGAATTGTTGATAGTAACAGTCTAGATTTAAGCGAGAGAATGAATCTCTTGGCCAAACAATTAGAGAAGATGAGTTTTCAAGCAAGGGATGAAAATTGGGAGAGTTTTTCGGGCAAAATTGCTGAATTAGGGGCAATTGTCGAAGCTTTTATTGAAGGAGAAGAAAAGCGATCGCCGAGTGTGCAAGGTTATATTACACCCACGGGAGAAGTGAATATTCTTTCCACTCACGATCAAATTTTAGGGGGTCCCGATGGTCAAATTTATCTAGGTTGTCATTTTCCTGCCGATGAAAATTATCGCCTACAATTACAGGAATTAGGCCTAAAAATAGGGGAAATTCTGGCAGACAAGGGGGCAATTGAACGCTATGGGGTTGATTTCGTCGCTGTGAAAAATCCAGAAACTTTAGTCTGGGATTTACAGGCGATCGAAATTAATCTGCGAAAAGGAGGAACCACCCATCCTTTCATGACTTTGAAGCTTTTAACTAATGGTGAATACGATCGAGAAACTGGATTATTTTTCAGTCAACCTCACCAAGAAAAACACTATATTGCCTCCGATAATCTCCACAAACCCCAATACAAAGGTTTACTTCCCGATGATTTAATGGATATTATTGCTAAACATCGCTTACATTTTGATAGTAGCAGTAAAACAGGAACAGTTTTTCATCTCATGGGTGCGCTGTCAGAATTTGGTAAATTAGGGTTAACTTGTATCGGCAATTCTAGTGAGGAAGCTGCGGCAATTTATCAGCGTGTGGAACAGGTGTTAGATTGGGAAACAGAGCATAGTTCCATAAATTTAGGTTATTATTCTGGATTACCGATCACTTGGATATAACTAGACTGATTTACTGGGTATAATTTTTTGTTTCAGAGATTTAATCATCCAAGCAGGCAGTTCTAAAAATTGATAGATAGCTAGATTCCAAAGATAGCCATACTGAGGGAATTTTCTTAATAACATAACTTCCGATAAAAAGTAAAATCGCCAATTTCTTTGGTATTCAGGAGGATTATCTTCAATTCGTATTTGTTCGAGATAATTCGGCAGCCAGTGACCGATTACTCGCTCTTTTTCAAAATATTTAGCCTGAATATATAAACCTAGTAATCTATCTAAACACCAAAAAGGAATATATTTAATCGGACCAAATAAGTTCATGAGATTAGTAATTTCTATCGTCGCTACTTGCACAAGTTCACTTTTCCAAACTTTTTTATCAAAATTTTCTAAATGGGGACCATTTTGATCGCGACGTTGATTGAGAAAAACTTGGGGATTAAAAGGATTATCTAAAGGAGCGATCGGTAGTTCTAATAAATATTTGTTATCTTTAAATAAGTTACTATTATTCTCTCTTCTGCTACAGATAGCTAAACTTTTTATATCGGGAATTGTTGGCCAAGGACTCTCTAATTTTTCTCGTTCACCGTAGGGAAATCCACATCTGGCTAATCGTAATACCCAACTATTGGGAAAGCGGTCAAAATAGTCTTTGACTAAGGTGACGATCTCCGGGTGTAAATATTCATCGCAATTGATTGTGAGAATATAAGTACCTCTGGCATTTAAAAATCCTGTACTTCTTTGAATAATTTCACCCCGTAAAGCACAGACAATCTGTTTCATGCGTGGATCATTCACCGGCGAAGGTTTGACCCCAGGAGGATGAACTAAAATAAATTCTATATCTCCCTTGACTTTCAACAATTCTCCTAGCCAATGTTCGCCAAATCCCTCGCGCATCGGGATAACGATCGATAGAAAAGTATTAGACATAAATTAACTCTTTAGATTTGCCTGCTATTTATCAAAGTTGTCTTGACCGCGATGCACTTAACTGGTTTAAATAGTTTCTAAATAGGGTCTGCTGAAAAAGTTTTTCGGGGGAAAAAGTCCCTGAATTTTCCCCCCAATCACTCCAAGGGTCGGCACTTTTTGAGGGAAAAAAAGTCTAAAAACCTTGTTGGATAAGGTTTTTAGATTTATTCAGCAAACCCTAAATATTTGCTATCGAGCAGAAAAGAGCCTCGATCGAATTTTACACCCCAATAACCACCCGGCCGGCGATCGATAACCGTGCCGATATCGTCGATATTGAGCAGCTCTGGCGGCCGTAACATAGGCATAGGATCGGCGGTTTTCAGGTAAGGGGGAATGGCAATCAGACGGACTTTTCCCCCGACGCTAATTTCACTCATGGTAATTGCTAGATGCGATCGTGACATAACATCCCAAGTTAGCATATTTCAAATCATTCTCAAGATAGATTCCCCAGGGAATAGGTGTTGTGTAAGCTGTTGTCGTCGGCCTTTGGAGTTGGGTTGGGGTGTTGCCTGACCTAGCGGCGAGGGGGCGATCGCAATCAGTACAACCAAAAAAAAACAAAATCTGAATCGCTAGTTGGGGAGAAGAATGTAAAGATTTATTAAATTGTATCTTTTGATACAGTTGTTGGGGGATGTGTATCATCCCGTTGTCTCCCTTTGGCGTTGGGTTGGGGTGTTGCCTGACCTAGCGGCGAGGGGATAATCGCAATAGAAAATCTGCTAGAGCAATAATCATGAAAATAACCCATAAACTCTTGTTATCTTCCTGTCTCTTACTGGGTGTCACAGTAGCCCCATCCCAAGTATTGGCAGGACCCTTTGTTCCTCAAGGGCCGTTTGTCCAACCTGCCCCCGGATCTGGAATTCCTGGCCCCAAAAACGTTCCGGGCAAAGAATATAGCGATCGTTTCGACAAAGACACTCAAGAACCGCCAGTTCTAGATCCAGAACAGAATATTTACTGGGATGGCAATGGTGGTCGGCAAGATGCTTTCGACTATAGTGGCTCTCGCGCAGGTGATACCGATCCAGCTAGAGAAGTGGATGCCTTAGCTAATCATGGAGATGCCCTATTCTGGGATGTCATCGCTAATCAAGCCGCCCTACTATTCTCGACCGGTTCGACAACGCTATTACTCCCCGGTGATTCCCGTGCTGCTGTTTATAACGCAAGTCCTGATTATAACCAGCTTGGAATACATGAAAAAAGTGTTCTTTTTGAATCGATTCGCGGGGGGACTGGTTTTTGGGCAACGCCTCCGCAAATTGATCGAGCGGGAGTTAACGATCTCGATGGTTTGGAGGTGTGGAGTTCTGTATCACCAACGTCTCCTCAATACCCTTATCCAGAATACCCTTCTCCAGCAGATCCAACTCCTAATGATGCTGATATGTACTCTTTGCTGGAAGATCCCACAATTAACGGTACGAGAACGTCAGTATGGTACTACAACCCCATCACCCAGATCAGTAACTCCTATATTACTGCTGCTCAGATTGCGGCGGCGATTAACCGCCCTGACATAGTTAACTTAGCAGACATTATTGATTTGGATGGTTTAATGGTCTGGGATGGCGGTAACATTGGCCAATGGGATAACAGCGATGCCATTCTGTTCAGTGTTATGCCCATCGACGCTAATCTTGATGGAGTAATCACACCCAACATTAATGGGGGTGATATCGATGGAGGCGAAATTTGGTCTTGGCAATTTGGTCAACCACTGGCCCAATTCCTCAATCACGGTGGGCATCTCTGGGATACAGCTTTCAATGTCAGACAGGCTACCGGGGCAGTGAATGAAAATATAGATGCTTTAGAAGCGGTTGCTACCCCCGAACCTTCCAGCTTCC
The DNA here is from genome assembly GCF_007095505.1 of Microcystis sp. M_QC_C_20170808_M3Col. NCBI lineage: Bacteria > Bacillati > Cyanobacteriota > Cyanophyceae > Chroococcales > Microcystaceae > Microcystis > Microcystis sp. M_QC_C_20170808_M3Col. Next base: position 3,302 of record NZ_SFBY01000039.1, on the reverse strand, counting down.
TTAGCCTATTACCCTGAAACGCAAACTAAAACCCTCTAAATCCGACGAAAACTAAACCCCAAAAGTAGGCTAAATTGCTTACCAAAGTAGAATTAATGCCCCTTCATTCAGTCAGTTGAGGGGGTTTATTTTTTGTCTATTGTTTATTGTCTATTATTTAATTGTTGCTAACTAATTGACAACAAGAGCGTTTTTTGTGGTAGAATAGTCGGCCTAGTGTAAATATAGTAAAAGTTGCAATGTCTATCACCCATATTAATAATCTTCAAGACCAGATTTTGCAAAGTATTAAGACTTTACCGCTAGAAAAACAGCAAAAAGTCCTTGAATTCGCCCAATCCTTACAAAGAAATTCACGTTTTCAGAAATGGGATAATATTTCGGATGCAGAAGCACAATCGTTACAAAATGAATTTGCTCAAGAGGATATTAGCTTTTCAGAAAGTATTTTACCCGATTATTTATCTCACCTTGAACAAGAGGATAAGAAATAAATGCGAGGCGATATTTATCTAGCTGATTTGAATCCGAGTCGTGGTTCAGAACAAGCTGGTATTCGACCTGTTATTATTGTCCAACATAACAATATCGATCGCTTCACTAGCACTGTTGTTGTAATTCCATTAACCAGTAATTTACGTCGCGCACAAATCCCCGGAACAATGGTTATTCCCGCAGGACAGGGAGGCTTAAATCAGGAATCAGTAGCCTTATGTTATCAAATTGTTGTTATTGATAGACAACGACTTCAGCGACAGTTGGGGACACTTTCTTCTAGTTATTTACAGCAATTGGAAGAAGCGATGCGATATACATTAGATCTAACATAAAACACTAATAGGAATGTTTAATTAGTTGAATTTTCTTTCTGGAAAACTTCCCTGAAACGCAAACTAAAACCCTCTAAATCCGACGAAAACTAAACCCCAAAAGTAGGCTAAATTGCTTACCAAAGTAGAATTAATGCCCCTTCATTCAGTCAGTTGAGGGGGTTTATTGTATAATAGGGACATAATTAAATCAAGAGGATTTTGGTTATGCAACAGGTGACGATTGAGCTACCCACCACCATAATTAATGCTCTAGCCGCCTACAATCAAGAGCATAAGGTATCTTCTTCTGATACAGTACAAACGGCTATAGAATCATTTTTAATAGCGAAAGGCTATTTATCCAAACCGAAAAAATCTTTTCACTTATCTCGCGCACCCAAAGGAAGTGGCTATACTGACACATCCATCAATCATGACGCTGTTTTAGTCGAATTAATAACAAATCCGACTTTAAAAACCCGCTCCCTTCTCCCCACTTTCCTATTTTCTTTTCTATACCTTTTAAACAGGATTTATTAGGGTCAACAAGAGTCTTAGGGAGACAAATTAATCAATACTTTTGCCTCTTGCAAGAGTGCCTCTTAACCCTGGCAAGAGGGCCTTTTTCCACTGGTCCCTGAAAAGGTCTTAATTTTAGGGAAATACAGTTAAAGGAATCCATTCGTAGGTGTTGACAATACCTTGAAAATAATCATTAATAGTCTCTCTGGAATAGGGAACAACACCATCTTCACCAAACCAACGTTCATAAATTGTCACCGCTTGTTGTTGGTCACTAACGATCCCTTCCATGAATTTTAATAGCGTATAATTCACTGTATCGCGCCATTTAGAATCATTTTCGGGTAAAGTACAGGCATAGGATTCGTAGGCGTAGGGATAGGAGGGAACTATAGCTAAATTATTGGGATTTTTAGCACTTTTTCTTAAACCTTCTAGGGTAATGCCATCACTGGCAAAACCATCAATTTCTCCCGTTTCTAGTTTTTGTAAACCCTCGCCACGATTTTTAACTTTGACCAAAATAGCGGCGGGTTGTTGGTTTTTAATTACTGCTTCATTAGTAGTATTGGCAATTACTCCAATGCGTCTGCCTGCCAGGCTACCGATGTCATCGAGATTACTACCTTTGCGGGTGAGTAATTGAGTGCCACTGGCAAAGTAACTAACGGAAAAATCCACTTCATTTTCTCTTTTCCAAGTAAAAGTAGTGGAGCCACATTCGATATCGATAACCCCTGTTTTCAACTTTTCAAAACGATTTTGGGGAGTAATCTCAACAATTTTTAACTTAATTGGTTTTCCTAACTTCCGTTCGGTTTCCTTGCGAATTAACTCTAACATATCAAGGCTGTAACCCACCCACTTGCCCTGGGAGTTGACAAAACCAAAGGGAATAGCATCTTTACGAGCGCCGGCAGTAATTACCCCAGTTTTTTGAATGCGATCGAAGATTGCTCCCGCAAGGCTAGAATGGTTACTGGTGACGGTTAAAGCTACTGTCATCGTCATGACGGCAAGTGTACGCTTCATTTTTTTTCCTAATCTGAAAGTTGCTCAAGTCTCCGACTGTTTCAGGAGACCGAGAGTTTCCCAGAGGAAGATTTTTTAGCGGCGATTGCTGGGGACAAAAAAAGAGGAGAGATGTTACTCTCTCCCCCTTTTAGTTTTTTGGACAACATTTTAAATTGTTTTTTCAGTTGTCGCTGTCGGGCCGAACCGCCTTTGCCTTTGTCGTTACGTCCCTGCCGGCGGGGGGACTCCCATCGCTTAAGTCGCATAGTTTTTAATTCCAATTTAGTCGGTTATCTTTATTGTAACAGGCTTAACGTCAGTTTGGGTTAAGGAAATTTGGTGATCATTTTTACCACGGAATAGGGCTTTCTGGCTAGGGTATAATCTGGGTTTTAGCCTATCCCGAACTCTGGTTAACCAACCTTGTCCACCTAATTAGTATTTTCCTATGCTTAGTCAGCAACTTTGGCAGAGCCATCAAGATCTAGTACAAGCTTGTCTAGAACACCCTTTTGTGCGAGGTATCGCCACAGGAGAGCTTAAACGGGACTGTTTCGCTTTTTATGTCGGTCAGGATGCTTTTTTTCTGGAATCTTTCGCCCGTGCTTACAGTATCGCCGCCGCTAAAGCTCCTGATTGGCAGGGATTTACTAGCTTTCATCGGTTAGCGGCAGGGGTATTGTAAAGTTTCAATACAAATATAGTCAGATATAGCCAGACATTGTAATATATAGACAGGAAACTATCAGACTAGGCAAAAAAAACAAGAATAAGTTATCGAACGGCTTGGAGGTGGTGGAAACAAGGGAATTTAACAGGCTATCAATTGCCTTCGGGTACAATTATCACAACGGATAACAACCCTTCAAAACCCGACGCTGAGTTAAAAGACAACGGATAACAATGTTAGTAGCAGAAAGACACATTATCAAGAAAGGACATAGATTTTGGGCG
>NZ_SFBY01000389.1:0-18191 GCF_007095505.1 Microcystis sp. M_QC_C_20170808_M3Col | reverse complement strand
TTAGATACCAGATGATAGAGTTGATTAAAACTCAGTTTTTGGGAGTTTTCAAAGAAATATTGGCGATAATGGTAGTTAGCTAGATTGAACAGATTTTTTGACAAGAAGGCATAATGGTCAATTTCTGACCATAAGGGATGGTTTTGGGCGATAATATGACCTTCAACTAGCTTCATGTCCTGATTATACCTGATAACGTTCTTAAAATCTATCGGTGGCAAAAGTTACTTATTTTAGTTATAGCGCTTTTCACGTTAATGAGGTATCGACAAGTTTTGCTAACAAAAGGTTTAAGCCCCTTGCCCATACCTCATTCTGATGAAAACTGCTATATCTAGCTACAGAAATGAGTAACTTGAAAAAGTTTTAGGTAGGTTTTTGGTTTCTGTGGTTAACCCCCCTTCTCGATCGCTAATCCTCAGCAATTTTAGTTTCTAGTCAACCACTTTTGACCGTTAAGCCGTTGCTTGGTGTAAAACAACAGTAAATCAAGACTAACTTTCCTTTCATCGATCATAAATGATTCAAGGGTACTAGGTTGAGCGCCGCCCTCAGCTTGAGAAAAAGCTTTTTTGCCATTGATGTCTTCTTCTAAAAAATAAATGCTAAATTGACGCATTCCCTCGAGCCAATTGCCAGTTAACTGCCAACAGGGAGAGCTAGAAAAGCCCTGCACGGGAATTTTATCCTGTTTAAAGGACAGCTTTATATCAGTTATACCCAGCTTTTGCAAGGCTGCCGCCAGTGCGGGCTGAAAATGCTGCTCAATAAATTCAGCGAAGGGTTTTTCCTCGACGGTAGGCTCCTTGGGTTTTTTAGCAGCCGCAGGTTGAGCCGGTTTTTCTGCTGCTGCTGCCGGAGTTGCGGGGGTGGTGGTTTCTTCTGCCATAGGAATTAATCAGGAATGGGTAGGTAGCTACAATTATATTTTCTCCCGGGTTATCAGCTATCAGTTTTTTTAGCTATCAGCTTTTATCCAGACGATCAATTTGACCCTTAACGAAGGCAAAAGGCACTCATGCAAAAGGGACTCATGCAAAAGGCAGCTTTGTTCTCCCCAACCCCCAACCCCCAACCCCCAACCCCCACACCCCACACCCTACCCCCACCGAAAAACTTTTTGCCGCAAACCCTACTTAATGCTTCGGCAGATTTGCTCCAGTCTTAGAGCTTATTTATAAAGCAAACATCAAAATAAATGTAGGGCGATCATTCCTCGATCACCCTAGTTTTTCTGATAAGGATTTCTCATATTTTGCAGTCATAATAGCTTATGCCACTTTCTTTATCTTTCTTTTTCGGGTTTTTCCGATTGGGACACCAATCGTTAAGAGATTTGACAAATGAGCCTCTTTTATATTCATTCTCTATTATTGGTAGAGCGTTATCAGCATCTTGCTTGGTTGGGAATAGGATGACACTCACATAAAATCCTTTTCGTTTAAATAATGAACGATCAAGGTTTCGATATTGTGGCAATCGTCTTGGCAGTTGTTCTATTTCCCATTGTGCTTCTTGAATGCCTCGATCTGAACCATAAATAACACCATGGGATTGAGTTTGGGAAGATACTTGGCCAGAAAGACCAATACTTAATATTAAAGTAGCTAGAATTAAACGCTCTTGATTCTTCATACTATTCTGCTCCTGTTAAATTTGTTGAGTTTTGTTGTTGTATTGCATTTTTAATCTTCTGAATACATTCTTGATAAGTTTTAGCTTCTAAAACATTTTTTTTGTCTATTAGTTTTTTCAAGTGTTCTTTTGTTAGGAGATATGGTCCTTGCTTGGTATTAGATGTGTCAATTTTAGTAAAACAGGCATTATCAAAATTAGTTTTATTGGAAATTGTTATATTTTTGAGATTGACATTATCAAATATAGTTTTTCCTAACGTGACATCAGTAAAATTTACATCGGTAATTTTACCATTGATGAATCTTGAACCTATCATTGTAGAACCAGTAAAATTCACATTTTCTAAAGTTGCATTCTCTAAATTAGAACCGTTTAGCTCTGAATCGAGCAACTGGAATCCGCTCAAATTAGCTCTTTTCATGTTAGCGTTTCTGATTTTTATTTTGTCTATTATTGTCATCTCCTTCTCATTTAGGCTATTTCTTTGCCCATTATTTCCTAATTTTATATCATCGAGATTTGTTCCATCTAATTTAATTTCTGGCTGAGGATATGGCTTGTTATTATCAACAGTAATTAATTGAGATTCAGCTAAATAAATGATAACTTTTCCTTTCCGTTCACCATCCAATTGTTCTAAAACAGAGAGAGTTAAAGCTTGAGCGGTCGGTCTAAATTCTGTCAGTAACCTTTCCTCTGAATTTGATTCTTTAGAACCGGGTGTTTGTTTGCTTTTTTTTGTCTCTACAATTAAATCTTGCATTTTGGAAAAATAATCCGTCAGAATCTCCTGATGTTTCTGCTCTTGTGCAATTTGATAATCTCTAAAGTCGGCTGCAGAATTCAGATAGAAAGCACCCAGGGCTAACATTAAGGGTATTATCAATAATTGTAGCCAATCCCAAAAACTTTTTTTCTGAAAGCCCGACCATTTAAAATTTGATATAATTACAAAAACCCTCCAAAGCAAGAAAGATATGATAAAAATTAACAAGAAAAACAATATTTTTGATATATTTTCCACTAGATTATCTATACTTTCAAGCCAAGCTATTGAACCAATTAAATTTTTTATCAAATCAAATAAAGGAGGAGTTAAAATTGCAGCAAATAAAACAAAAATAAACAAAAACATATAAGCCCAAACTTGAGGATTCTTAAGAAAATATTTACTAGGCTTCAGTTTCGGACAACTTTGCTTTAAATAATCCTCATAACTTAGGTCGGGGGGAATTGGTTTTGTATCTCTAGAATATTCATAATCTGGATTGCCTGTCAATATCTGGAAAGCCAATCCCTTACCTGTAATTGTTTTCTGAGATGAGTTTTCTGGTAAATCATCTAACCATCTCAAAGCATATTTAAGTCGTTCTATAACTTCGTCGCTTTCAAAGGGTGATTTAACATCAGGAAGAATTCTCAGGTCAAAATCACGAATATCGTGGCGTTTTAGGAGTTGCAGTTCTTGTTTTTCTAGAGTTCCTAAACTAAAGAAATGCGTGTCCGATAATCCAATTCCATAATGCCACGTTTGATATTTTTCTCGCCATTCGACCGGCTTGCCATAATATGCGCTTTCTGGCTGCACATTTTCTTCAATGCCGATAATCAAAGAAGCCACATCTGAAGTTATCATTACTATAACCACCTGTTATTTATGTTTTTCTATAAAAAGTTAGAGAGAGTTTGAATATCCGTGAGGACTAGCACTATGTACCTATTCCTCAGAATAGCAAAAAGTCCTTAACTAGAGATATTTACTTAATATAATGTTACTTTTCTCGTCGTTAGAAATTTACTGTTTATCTGATGAGTTTGTTTCTGGATTAAATCAGGTTTATCGCCCAGTTCGGTTGATATTTTTTAAGGATGAACTTGTCTTTTATGTTGATGAAATAATCCATCCAGATTTTACTAGACTTTTCCGAATTCGATTAATTCGAGTAATTGTGCTTCGGTTAGCTGAGTAATGCCCAATTCTAGGGCTTTTTCTAGCTTAGAACCCGCCGCTTCTCCTAGCACTAAATAATCGTTTTTTTTGCTGACAGAACCCGTCACTTTCCCCCCAGCTTTTTCGATTAATTCTTTCGCTTCCTCCCGTTTGAGAGTTGGTAAAGTGCCAGTAATCACAAAGGTTTTCCCTGCTAAGGTGGCTTTAGTGGTGGTGGTTTTTGCTGCTGCGGCAAATTGTAAACCCGCTGCCTGTAATTTAGCGACTAAATCCCGATTAGCCTCGATTCTAAACCAATCATAGACAGATTGAGCGATTTCTTCACCGATACCATAGACAGAGGCTAAATTAGTCACGCTGGCGTTAGCTAACTCCTCCACAGTCCGAAAACTTTCGGCGAGAATTTTGGCGTTAACGCTGCCCACATAGCGAATTCCTAGCCCATAAAGTACCCTCGACCAGCTTTGATTTTTGCTCTGAGCCATAGCTGTAATCAAATTTAAGGCGGATTTCTCGCCCATTCGGTCTAATTTGGCAATTTCCGTTTTTTCGAGGCTGTATAGGTCAGAAATGGCGGTAACTAATCCCTGTTCAATCAGCAAAATCACCACTTTTTCCCCTAATCCCCTGATATCGAGGGCATCGCGACTAGCCCAGTGTACTACACTTCCCCGCAAAATCGCCGGACAGGAACTATTGACACAGCGCGTCACCGCTTCCCCCACCGGACGAACTAGGGGAGATTGACATTCAGGGCAATTAGTGGGCATCTGGAAGGGTAAAGTCTGGGGAGGACGCAATTCGGGCAGGATTCTCACCACTTCTGGGATAATTTCCCCCGCTTTGCGGATAATTACCGTGTCACCGATGCGGATATCTAATTCGGCCACTCGATCGCTATTATGTAAAGTAGCGCGTTGTACGGTGGTTCCTGCGACTTGTACCGGTTCCATCACCGCCATGGGTGTAACCGCACCGGTGCGTCCCACGTTGACGATAATATCTTTAACTACTGTGGGGACTTCTTCGGCAGGATATTTTAAAGCGATGGCCCACCGGGGGAATTTTTGAGTGAATCCTAACCGATTTTGTCGCTGTAAATCGTTGATTTTGACTACGACACCATCGGTCATGTAGGCTAATTGATGACGTTTTTCTTGCCAATCTTGATAGTATTGCGCCACTTCTTGCAGGGATGGACAGAGTTGACGGTGGGGATTAACCAGAAATCCCATGGTTTCTAATCTATCTAAGGATTGCCATTGAGTAGTGATATTGTTATCGTCTAAATGCAGGGTATAGGCAAAAAATTGTAAGCGTCTTTTATCAACTATTTTCGGATCTAGTTGTCGTAGGGTTCCTGCTGCCGCATTGCGGGGATTAGCAAAGAGAGATTCACCCTTTTCTTCTCTTTCTTGATTGATTTTATCGAAGGTATCGAGGGGTAAAAAAGCTTCGCCGCGCACTTCCACAATTGCTGGGGGATTATCTATATTTAAGCGTAAAGGAATAGAGCGAATTGTCCGCACATTGGGGGTAATATCTTCACCAGTGACTCCATCTCCTCTAGTAACACCTCTGACGAAAAAACCGTTTTCGTAGGTTAAAGCTAATGCAGAACCATCGATTTTTAGTTCACACACATATTTTGTGTCTTGGGTTTCATTTACATATCTCTGCCAACGGCTGCCCCATTTATTTAATTCTTCGAGGTTAAAGGCATTTTCGAGACTATACAGGGGAATATTATGACGAACAGAAACGAATTGACTAGAGATTTTATCCCCGACTCTTTGGGTGGGACTATCGGGGGTGATTAATTGAGGATAACGCTTTTCTATGTCCTCTAATTCCCGATAAAGTTGATCATAAACGCTATCGGGTATAAAAGGATCATCGAGAACATAATAAGCATAACTGGCTCTTTGTAGTTCTGTTTTTAGTTGTTGGCAACGTTGTTGGATTTCTAAGGGGATAGTCATAATCGTTAATAATGCTACTGGGCAAATACCATTTGAGGAGTTAATTGTAAATCGGGAAATGTTACCGATATTATCCTATCTTCTTTGTTAAATTCTGCCAGTTCATAAAATCCCGAAATCAGGGTTAAAACTGATATTTTTAGAGCAATAGGATCGATAATCCAGTATTCAGGAATGCCTCTCACTGCGTATTCTGAACGCTTATAACGGTAGTCATCGTCGGCATTACTGGGCCTAACAATTTCTACAACTAACAGGGGAGAAAATTCAATCACTGCTGTGGTCATATTTCTAATCTCTTGACATTGTTCGGCAGTTAAAATCATTAAATCTGGAATTCTCGATTTAGCTTTATCGGTGCGAATTCCCACCGTAGCGGGCATAACTTTCCAAGTTAGATTTAATCTTTTAATTTCTGCTATTAAATAATTATAAAGAAAGGCAAGAATTAAGGCATGAAAGCCACTAGCGGGAGGCATGGTAATTAATTCTCCGTTAAATAATTCGTACTTATTATCCGTGCAGTCCTGATAATTTAAATATTCTGTAAAGGTATATATTTTTTGTTGGGTAGCAATCATGATAACCTCCCGCCAATATTTTACTATTCAAAGACCATTTGAGGAGTTAATTCTAAATCGGTAAATGTTACCGACATTATCCTATCTTTGTTGTTAAATTCTGCCAGTTCATAAAATCCCGAAATCAGGGTTAAAACTGATATTTTTAGAGCAATAGTATCGATAATCCAGTATTCAGGAATGCCTCTCACTGCGTATTCTGAACGCTTATAACGGTAGTCATCATCGGCATTATCGGGGCTAACAATTTCTACAACTAACAGGGGAGGAAATTCAATTACTGCTGTGGTCATATTTCTAATCTCTTGACATTGTTCGGCAGTTAAAATCATTAAATCTGGAATTCTCGATTTAGCTTTATCGGTGCGAATTCCCACCGTAGCGGGCATAACTTGCCAGTCTAATTGTAGCCTCTCTATTTCCCTTTCTAACACCTTAAATATAGCTCTAAGTATCAAAGCATGAAAGCCACTAGCGGGAGGCATAGAAATTAATTCTCCGTTAAATAATTCGTATTTATTATCTGTGGAGTCCCGATAATTTAAATATTCCGCAAAGGTATATAATTTTTCTTTGGTAGCAATCATGATAATCTCTAGAAAAAACTTAATTGAATCTCCTTTGAAGATAAATTTTGCCTTTGATCCCCCCTTAATAAGGGGGTTAGGGGGAATCTGACAATTTTTAACACCTAGCTTTTTACTTAGATTCGATATCCTCAACTTTTTTGGGAACTGTTGCAGTTAAAACCTCATTTCCTGTGGCAGTAACTAACACATCATCTTCGATACGGATACCGATACCCCGCCATTTTTCCGGCACTTCCGGCTGTCCTTCAGCAGCTTTAATATCGGGAGCGATATAAATCCCCGGTTCCACGGTTAAAACATGACCGGGCTGCAAAGTTTGCCAAGTTTCTTCGTTAACTTTATAACCTCCTGCATCATGGACATCTAATCCTAACCAATGGCCGGTTCTGTGCATATAAAAAGGCTTATATTTTTCCTCTTTAATTATCTCATCAATGGGGCCAACCAATAGCCCTAAATCCACTAATCCTTCCACAATTGTCCTCACGGCTGTGTCATGAAAAAGATTATAAGGATTACCAGTTTTTACCACTTCAATCGCCTTTAATTGAGCTTCTAGAACAATTTCATAGATAATTTTTTGTTCGGGGGTAAATTTACCATTAACGGGAAAAGTGCGGGTAATATCACCGTTATAGTAATTGTAGGCACAACCGGCATCAATTAACAAAAGCTCATTTTCTTGTACTTGGCGATCATTGTTGATATAGTGCAGAATACAGGCATTAGCACCACTAGCAACAATAGAAGGATAAGCAGGACCCATACCCCCTTCTAGACGAAAAGTATGCTCAATTTCCGCTTGAATTTGATACTCATAGTGACCAACTTTGGTGAATTCTCTGGCGCGATTATGTGCCTGGGCCGAAATAGCGGTTGCTTTGCGAATATTGTCCAATTCGGCCTCGGTTTTCAGCAAGCGCAAAGGATGGAGAATAAAATTAGTATCCTCTAAAGCAGTCGGTCCGGTGCCGCGACGGGGAAAAGTGGCGATTAATTTTTGCCAGTGATTAAGAACGTTTGTATTAAAGGTTTTGTCCCGTCCGAGATGATAATAAATTCGTTCGGCTTTTTCGAGATATTGGGGTAATTTTTCCTCCAATTCTTGGATAGAATAGGCCTCATCAGCACCAAAAATCTCCTTTGCTCCTTCCACACCGTGGAGATAGCCGGTCCAAGTTTCTTTTTCTGGGTCTTTTGGCTGCACAAACAGGATAAACTGATGTTCGGGGTGATGGGGTGCTAAAATCGCCACCGCATCCGGTTCATTAAATCCTGTCAGGTAAAAAAAGTCACTATCCTGACGATAGGTGTATTCTACGTCATTGTGCATGACCGCCATGGGCGCACTGCGAAAAATTGCGGTTCCATTGCCGATTTTTTCCATTACCTGCTGACGACGGTGCTGAAACTCTCTGCGATCGATGCCCATAGATATTCCTAAAAATGTCACAATAAGTCTTAGATTCTATTATCGCTAATCTTTTTAGTTTATGACACCTGAAGAACCGGATTTTTCCCAAGATATCATCGAAAGGCGCGAGTTTACCCTAGCAGATTTTATCGCTCAAGAGGGGGCGGATTTCCTCAAAGGGGAATCTCCTGTCCCCAAATTAGTGCAGGTAAAGACTGAAATTAAACAGTTTATTGCCGCTAATTTAGGGGATTCTTCGGGAGCTTTGCAGATAATTTTACAGCTTATCGTTGATGAAGAATTAACCAAAGTCAGTCAAAATTTAGATAATCCTGTTCAAGCTTTGCAGTTAATCCTAGAAGAAATTTTAGACAATCAAGAATTACTCTATGAATTAGTACACCGAGTCGATGTGAAATGGGGACAATTATACGGGGAACGTCCCTATTTTCAACAACCCAATCAAAAACCTCACCCTGAAGACGAATACACTCACAATTCCGTCAGAGATAAGTTAGTCAGTTTATTAGCCAGATTAGAACCGAATAAGTAGTAGAGGCTATAGCAGTTATTAGGAGACTCCGAGACGATGCCCTATCAAGACATACCTTATCTTTATGAAAAACTCTGTATTTTAATTATTTCTTAATAGAAACCAACAGGACTGACAAGGAGAATCTATCCCTAGACAGAGCGCCAGGGCGGTAACTGGTGAAAATAGGTGTAAGATAAGAAAATTCTCCGATAATTGTTGCCCTATTCCCCGCGTGCCTACCTATTCCTACTATACCGCCGATGTTTTTAGCGATCGCATTTTTGGCGGTAATCCTCTGGCGGTTTTTCCGGAAGCATCTGGATTAACCCGCACCCAGATGCAAAAAATCGCCGCCGAATTTAACTTCTCGGAGACAGTCTTCGTTTTTCCGCCAGAAACGCCCCAAGGCACTAAAAAAGTCCTGATTTTCACCCCCAGTACCGAATTACCCTTTGCTGGTCATCCTACCGTCGGCACAGCCTATATTTTAGCCCTAATCGCGGCTATTCCCCCCCACCAAGAAACCACGATTTATCTGGAGGAAGGAGTCGGTTTAGTACCAGTGAAAATTATCATGGAGGGGGAAAAACCGGTCTATAGTGAGTTAAAAGTGGCACAATTGCCAGAATTGGTGGCGGATAATTATGCTCTCGATGATTTAGCGGCGATTCTTTCCCTAAGCGTTGCCGATTTCTTACCCGGTTATCCCCCCCGCGCCTTTTCCTGTGGTCTCCCTTTTTTATTCATTCCCGTGCAAAATCGGGAAACTTTAGGGAGAATCAAACTTAATTTAAGCCTCTGGTCATCTTTACTCGCCCAATCCGCCGCTAATTCCCTTTTTGTCTGCTGTTTTGACCCAGAATCACCCCAATCTCGTCTCTATGGGCGAATGTTTGCCCCCGGTTTAGGAGTTATGGAAGATCCGGCTACCGGTTCGGCTGTGGCCGCTTTAGCTGGGTATCTAGGGGCCTTAGAATCTTCTAGGGAAGGGATGAATCAATGGACGATAATCCAAGGAGTGGAAATGGGCAGACCCAGCAACATACAATTAAAGTTTCAGAAAAACCACCGTGACATTACGGAAGTTTCTGTGGGTGGTGCATCAGTTCTAGTCTGCCAAGGCAAGATGATAATTCCTGATGGGGAAACAAAAAGCGATATAAAAAGGTCATGGTGAGAGCGGTTGCCGAAGTTAGTAAAAAGGAGATGAACAATATTAAAACATTAAGCCTTGCAGGGCTCAATCTCGTTTTTGTGGGATGGATGAGAATGAACTTGACAGGGTATATCCAAAAATATAAAATTTCTAGAGAGATAACCAAGAAAAAAACGGCAGTTATCTTGATGACGGTGTAGTAGGCAAAATGAAGTTATACTTTATTTTTCCGAGAAAATCTGTCAGAGGCAAGGGAATGTCTATAGTTAAAGCCTATTAAAATTAATCATTATGATCATCTCTTATCAGGAACTACAAAAAGAACTTAGTTTGTCGTTAAACGACTTAAATAATTTTGCCGACAAATTCCAGGAAAGTTATGATATTATAGTATCTTCAAACGAAATCAATGAACAGCACGGGGTGGGAGTTCTTTTAAAAAGAGTTTTTCCTGATACCAGTGGCATAGTCTCCTTACGAACCACTAATCTCTACGGAGGGGAGCAGGATTTTGGCATCCATAATTTTTGTCTAGATGTGCGCGGTTGTTCCTACGGGGAAATTTTAGTAAAAATCCAAAATTTATTTATTTATTTAAAACCGAAAAGAGTCCTAGTAATTCCCTACTTTATCGAAGATTTTTTTGTAGCCACAGCGATTAAATCTCTCTTTCAAGTCCCGGTTTGTACCTACCTGATGGATGATCAGAATGTCTATGTTGATGGCGTTGACGATGAAGCCGTTCAGAAATTACTCGATAGCAGCGATCTAATTTTAGGCATTTCTCTGCCCTTGTGCCAAGCCTATGAAAAAAAATATGGGCAGAAAATCTGGTTTATCCCTCCCGTCGTCGAAAGCTATCTGTTTCCCCCTGAAATTGTCATGCCTGATCTGATGGGGCGAGGCATTTTAATTGGTAATATTTGGTCTCAGAATTGGTTAGAAAAACTGCGTCAATTGTGTCGGGAATCCCAAATAAAAATTGATTGGTATGGTAATCCCAATCGTCAATGGTTGCAATTCCAAGAGGAAGAATTAGCGCAGGATGGAATTTTCTTTCAAGGGTACTGTCCCCAAGCTGACCTAATTAACCACCTACGTCAAGCTCCTTTTGCTCTTGTTCCCACTGGCAGTTCCCCAGAAGAACAGGATCGGCCAGAATTCTCCTATTTGAGCTTACCCTCCCGCATCCCTTTTATCGTCGCTGCCGCTAACACCCCCATTCTGGTGGTAGGTCAGAAGGATAGTGCTGCAGCTAAATTTGTGCAAGAGTATAATCTCGGTTCTGTCTGTGATTATGCCGCCGCAAGTTTCTTAACAGAAATCGCCAAACTCAGCACCTATAACTATCAACTAAAACTTCGTCAGGCTAGTCATCAATTAGCCAAAAGTTTAAAAGCCGATCATTTTGACGATTGGCTCTGGCGATCATTAGAACAGGGAAAACCCATCGATGATCGCTTTGCTATCTTCCAGAACCACTACATCTGCGGCAATGCTGTCATTACCCCCTGTGAAGTCAATCAACAGCACGGCACAGGGGCCCTAGTAAAAAGAATCTTTCCTGATAATCGTCAAATTATTTCCATACGTTCCGCTGATCACTACGGTGGTGAACAGAATTTTGGGGCTTTCAGTCTTCTTCTCGATCACCGGGAACTATCGCGAGCGCAAGTCTTTCAGTCAGTGCTACAAACTCTTGGACACAACCAGATTGAGAGCGTTTTTTGTGTCCCTTATTACGCCAGCGACATTCTGACAGCGATCGCTATTAAGGAATTATTTAATGTACCCCTTGCCACCTACATCATGGACGATCAGAATATCTGCGTTCAGGAGATTCCCGATGCTTTAATGAAAGAGTTTTTAAGCAAATGTTCCGTTCGTTTTGCCACCCATCCCGAACTGCGCGACGCTTACGAGAATAAGTACGGCTACAAATTTTGGCTCCTACCGGCGATCGTTCCCCACCGTCTCATTAATAGTGAAGTTGCCCAAGTTTCTCCCCAACGCTGTCAAGAAAAATGGGGAGCTTTATTAGGGAGCATTTGGAGTCCCCAATGGTTCCAATCTCTTTTAGAGAGTATTCAAGGGGCAGGGATTAAACTAGATTGGTATGGCAATTCTAAGTATTGTTGGCTCAAAGAATCTCCCGCAGAATTAGAAAAATGGGGACTTTATAGCCAAGGACTTTATGCCGAAGAACAACTAGGACAACAACTACAAGCATATCCCTTTGTTATTGTTCCCACGGGAACCATGGACGAAAGAGATGATCGTACAGAATTGTCTCGTCTTAGTTTACCCGGCCGGATTATTTTTAACCTGGCCACCGCTAACACCCCGGTAATTCTTTTAGGCAGTAATAAAACCTCGGCGGCTAACTTTATTAATCGCTTTCAAATCGGTGTGGTTTGTGATTATACACCTGAAAGTTTGGGAGCAGCCGTGGACTATGTTCTTAACCCTGAAAATCAGCAAAGAATGCGAGAAAATGCCGTTAAAGTAGCGGCAAAATTCTCCGATCAAGGGATTGATAAATGGGTGTGGCAGTCCCTAGAAAAAGAACAGGCAGTCGATGACAGATTTGAAGCGATTTTACCTCGATCGCCGATCGATTTAGTTCACTTTATTGAACCCCCCGTTCCCTCAATTATTTATAAAGATTATGCTCAAGTCTATCAAGTCATGCGACGTTTACGAGGGCAAAAATATCAGCCTGATTTTGTGGTTGATGTGGGAGCTTCCCACGGTATTTGGTCTCATACCGCCAGTCAATTATTCCCTGAAGCTCGCTTTATCCTCATCGATCCGCTAATCTCAAAATACGAGCAATCGGCCAGAAATTACTATATCTGTAATATTCCTAAAGCCGAATTACTAGAAATTGCCATTTCTAATCAAGCTGGTCAGTTAAGTTTTCAAGTTTCCCCCGATTTGTACGGTAGTTCCTTGCTCACTCCCGCCGATTTTAGAAACTATGAAACGATTACAGTGGCAGTAAAAACCCTCGATCAGGTGGCGAAAGATCAGCAAATTTCTGGCAGAGGAATATTAAAATTAGACGTGCAATGTGCCGAGCATATAGTCTTAGAAGGAGCCCAAGAATTGATCGCTCAGGTGGATTTAGTCGTTGCTGAACTTTCCTTTATTCGCTATGATCAGGACGCTCTCGTTTTCAATGAAATGCTTAATCTTTTGGCTCAGCTTGGTTTCCGTTATTATGACGAAACCGGCGAATGGAGATCCCCCATTGATGGCACCCTCCTCCAAAAGGAAGTGGTTTTTATTCGCCAAGATTTGTTAGTTCCTGAAACTAGCCGCAAAATTGAAAATTCCCCCAGTCAAGCTTAATACAATTTACCTAATCACTAGCCAAAATGATGAAACAATTATTAGCCAAAAATAAAATAGTTCAGCGAGTTAAAGCAGTCAAAGATTTATTTCTAGAAAAACTCGATTCCCTCAGTCATGTCCAACTCGAACAAATTCAAAAACTCGAAAAACTGGAGAAACTTAATCAGCTTGATCCCTTAGATTTTAAAGTTGACCAACTTAATAACTCCACGGAGCAAATCCGACAAGAAAATGCAGAAACCAGGCGAAAGGCTGATTTATCAATGGAAAATCAAGCCTTTTTGCTCAAGTTTTCCGTAGATATAGTTAAAAATCTCCAATTATTAACGGAAGACTGGAAACAAAAAGGGGAATTGATTCTGAATACCCTGCTAAAAAATCACGAAGATTCCCAAAAAACCACCTACCAGCAAAGCGGATTAATTCTTGATACTATCCAAAAAAACGCAGCCAGCAATCACCAGCAGATTGACTTTATTCTCAGTGTTATTCAAAAAATTCAAGAAGATAACCAGAAAATATTGGAAGATATCCACGCTCAAAAATACAAAGTCATTATCGATCAAAAATATTTCCAAGATTTAGACATCGAATTAATGACTTATTTATATTCCTATCTTCCCCATCGTCTTGCAGTAGATATTGGTGCTAATCGGGGCGATGTTTCTAGTCGTCTCCTACAAGCTGGTTATCAAGTTTATGCCTTTGAACCTTTTCCTCCCGTCATCGATAAGCTCAAAAATCGCCTCGGTAATCATCCTAATTTTCGGCTTTTTCCCTTAGCTATCGGTTCCGAAAATCAAACCCAAGAACTCCATATAGCCACCGATGAAACCCCAGACAACACCTATCAAGATGCCAGCTTTTATAGCAGTTTAACCAAGCATTCTCTTTCGGAAGGTTTAGTATTTACCGATACTATTCCCGTCACCGTTAAAACCCTAGCTAGTCTTCACGATGCCGAGGAATTACCTAAAGATATTGGTTTAGTTAAAATTGATACAGAAGGCTTTGATTTAGAAGTGATCAAAGGTATGGGCAACTATCGTTATCCTGTGGTAGTTGCGGAATTTTGGGATCAAAATTTCCCCTTTGGTCGTTCGGGAGCGATGAATCAATTACCAGATTTAGTTAATGCCATGAAGGAAAGAGATTATCATTGGCATCTAGTTATCTATCGTATTTGGGGCAGTTCCGACGTTAGTTATTACTGTAATTCTGCCTATTCTCTCGATAATTCTTGGGGCAATGTTTTCTTTTTCCAAGATTATCATGTCTTCCATCAAGCCTTACTTTGGTCTGCTTCCGTTATGCCAGCTACTTATTTTTCAGCTTAGCCAAAAAAGGAGATTTTTATCGACAATAACTTCAGGAATTAATAATTAAATGGCCACAAAGGAGTAAATATATGGGTAGTAAATTTAGCGAATATATCAGTAGAGCCGCCTCTGTCGAAGGTTTTTTTCTAGAGCAAGCGGCTATTACTTGGGATTGCTTACTAAATTATCAAAGCAGCCATTATATCAAAGGGAATTTTTTAGAAATAGGAGTTTGGAAAGGAAAATCAGCTATTTTATCTTGTCTTCATGCTAACCCCGAAGAAACTTGTCTATTAGTTGACTTAATTATGTTTGACGAAGCCCAAGAGCTTCTCAAGAATTTACACTCTAACAGTAATTTTTATCGATGTAAATCTCAAAATTTTTGGCAAAATGAAGCTAATCTTCACCAGTTTTTTTCAAGCTGTAGATGGATACACATAGATGGAGCCCATTCCGGTTCTGCTTGTTTTAATGATTTACAAATTGCTAATCAGCTTTTGAGTGAGGAGGGAATAATCTGTATCGATGACTTTTTTAACCCCAGTTATCCCCAGGTGACAGCCGCAGTTTTTAACTTTCTCGATCAATTTCCTTTTTCCCTGAAACTTTTCCTGTGTGGTTTTAATAAAGGTTATTTAGCTCGCCCCTATTACTGTGATAACTATCTTCGTTATTTATTGGAGAATTTTCATAATGATTTATCGATGATAAATTATTCGGGAAAAATCACTCTTTATAAAACTTCTAGACCGGGAGATTTTAACTGCTTTGGTTTGCGGGAATATCAAGGGAAAGATTTTGTAGGATTAGATGAAGATGGCAGCAAAATCCTAATCTAGTTGGACTGACAGCGTTGCTTATAAAGATGAAGTATGACAGAATTTGCCATCATCTCTGCACCACCAGCTACTGTTTCGGCGTTCCGCAGTTCTGGCGTTTCCTAAAACCAGAGACTTCCTACTTCACCATTAAGATAACTGCTATAGTAGATTAATTAGTTTCTCAAAAACAACTGCTTGTTAACTGTTTCAATTATGACTAACAAAACTAATCAATTTAACGAAGATTACCAAAAAATGATGGATGACTTGGACGATCAAGTTTTGCAGGAAGTCCGACAAACTTTTAGACGGCTTAAAAAACTAGGTCATGAACCTAGAGTTATTTTTGATGTCGGAGCCTCCAATAGTGGTTGGTCTTGTTATATCAAAAGAATTTTACCAGAGGCAGAATTTTATTTATTTGAACCTCTCATAGACCACTGCTCTGACTATCAAGAGTTCCTTGAAAAAGCCCTAGAAATATATCCTTCCTTTAAATTACACAAAATTGCTTTGGGAGAAAAAACAGCGGAAATCACCATGAATGTCTTTGCCGATAGCGTGGTCAGTAGTACAGCGTTAGATATGACCAATACTGGTGTACGGACGACTCCTGTTAAAGTCCAACAACTGACTTTAGATGATGCCATTGCCACGTTGAACCTACCAATTCCACAAGTTATTAAAATCGATACTCAAGGCAGTGAATTATCGATACTTAAAGGGGCAGAAAAAACGCTGCCCCATGTGGATATTTTAGTTCTAGAATGTTGGCTCTATCGAGGCTACGGACCAAACACCCCCCTGTTAACTGAAATTGTTGACTGGTTGTTGTCCTATAACTTTCGACTTTGGGATCTGGGAGACCCCTATCGCAATGAAGAGGGAATTTTAGCCACATTGGACTGCTTTTTTATCAACAATAAATCCGGCCTAATGCCCGATTGGTACTACGCCTAAGTCACTTATTAATTGTCAGGAGCTTTATGGGATATTTAGATTATTATGCCAGAGATTGTCTCAAGTATGTGCCGAGTCATAAACTGCACACAAAAAAAGTCCTAATTGTTGGCTGTAATGATGGTAGAGACTGTCAACTTTTCCTTCAGTCAGCCGCAGTACATGGACTTGATATCTGTGCAGAAATTGGCACAGGATTTGTTAACGAGAAAGTCACCTATTTTAAGGAGTCAGCCGAAGCAATGTCTCGGCCCGATAACTATTATGACATAGTCTTTTCGGCGGCAACAATGGAGCATATTCTTAACATTGAAGCAGCCTTTGCTGAAATGTTTCGTGTGACTAAACCGGGAGGATTAATTTACTGTGTTGGTGCGTCTCTGTGGAATTCTTACTATGGTCATCATCAGTATGGCTTGTTTTCAGATTATCCCTGGATTCACTTAAGATTAGCAAAAAATCAAATATTAGAGTATCTTAACCAACATAAAACTCTTCAGGATATAGTTCCCTTTGTTGAGCTGCTGGAAAAACTTAATTTGCTTTCTGTACCTTTAATTAAAGACGACCAAAATAGCTACGCAGAAAATTTAGTAAATTTTATGTTTTCCGATTATTTTAATTTTCGACCATCAACTCAATACCTAAAATCTGTTGAACCTTTGGATGTTTCCTACATCATCAGAAATGAAATTTGGCAGGACGGCGAGAACTTATTAACCGATGAAATTCTGGAGGAACTAAATGCAAAAGGTTATACAAAAGATGAGCTTTTAGCAGCTGCCCATACCTACATTGCCATTAAGTAACCTAGCCAAGGAAAGAACAATGGTTGAAAATCCCGATTATAAATCCGTGGGGGAAACCTATAAAACCAAAGCTAGATTTGCCCAATTGGATATGGAAGTATTTCAAAGACTGAAAAACTTGGGCTATCAACCGCAAGTTATCTTTGATGTTGGTGCTTCTGATGGTTCTTGGTCAAAAGACATCCATGAAGTGCTTCCCACGGCGGAATTTCATCTATTTGAGCCTCTAATCAACTATGCTCCCGCCTATCAAGCGATTATCCAAGAAAATCTCCGTTCATACCCTAATTTTCAGCTTCATACCCTAGCTTTAGGCGAAAAAAGTGGCGAAGTCACCATGAATATCTTCCCCAATCTGGTGGCCAGTAGTGCTTTAGATTTAAGTAGCACAGGACTAGATGTAACCACTGCAATCGTGGCCATGGCCACGGTCGATGAGATGATTGCATCCCTCAGTTTACCTCATCCTCAAGTCATTAAAATCGATACCCAAGGCTACGAACTGTCTATTCTGAAAGGGGCGATTAACACCCTGCCAAGAGTGGACATTCTCCTGCTAGAGTGTTGGCTCTATCGAGGCTATGGCAAAAACACGCCTCTGTTAACTGAAATCATTTGTTGGCTACAGCCCCTAGGCTTTCGTCTCTGGGATATTGGCGATACCTACCGTGGGGAAGACGGCGTTTTGGCGACCCTAGACTGTGTTTTTATCAATACTCGTTTAGGGCTAACCCCCAACTGGTACTACTAGAGCCACCCATGACGAATTCTGCCTACAAGTCCCTTGCCGATACCTATAAGGCCAATCGTCACACAATGTTAAATTTTAC
Organism: Microcystis sp. M_QC_C_20170808_M3Col; assembly: GCF_007095505.1. Classification (NCBI taxonomy): domain Bacteria; kingdom Bacillati; phylum Cyanobacteriota; class Cyanophyceae; order Chroococcales; family Microcystaceae; genus Microcystis; species Microcystis sp. M_QC_C_20170808_M3Col. The sequence continues at coordinate 245 of NZ_SFBY01000389.1, read as the reverse complement.
CGCCTATCCCTCAACTGTAGGATTCCGTGGGCTATGATAGTAGTAGTTTTTCAATGGGTTAGTAAGCATTTATCGAAAATTTGGGTTAAAACCCCGTCCTTTTAGGACGGCTTTAAGCTACAATGTAAAAAGCGATAACCAAGCTAAAAACTGAACCTTGACAACAGATAGTAAGGGGTTTCGTTCAGAAAAGACTTCAAATTCGGCCTTGAACGAGTAAAACTTTCTAGGAAATAAGGTTGAAC
>NZ_SFBY01000388.1:0-2707 GCF_007095505.1 Microcystis sp. M_QC_C_20170808_M3Col | reverse complement strand
AAACTCGATCGCTTTTTGGTATTCTCCTAGGGAATAGTAAACAGCGCCTAAATTATTGTAGGAATTCCCTTCACCCCCCCGATCACCGATTTCCCGTGTGATTGCTAAGGACTGTTGATAAAACTCGATCGCTTTTTGGTATTCTCCTAGGGAATGGTAAACATTGCCTAAATTATTGTAGGATTTCCCTTCACCCCCCCGATCACCGATTTCCCGTGTGATTGCTAAGGACTGTTGATCAAACTCGATCGCTTTTTGGTATTCTCCTCTGGAATAATAAATATCTGCCAATGAGTTGAGACTCGCAACTAAATCAAGTTCTAGATTTAACTCTTTTTGTAAATCGATCGCTTTTTGATAATACTCGATCGCTAAATCTTGTTCCTGACGATAATCTGACAATGGCAGATTTGATAAACGATGGTTATAAATCTTAGCTAAACTGGCATATAAACTGGCTAATCTTGGCTCTTTATTGCCTTTATTTACCTCGATTTGCTCGATTAATTCTAACAGGTCTTCTTTAGAGATAAAAGGAATATCTTTATCTATAGTAATTTCGTCAAAAGATTGTAAAATCGGTAAAAATTCCTGACAAGGTAAAAAGTTACTTGGAGGAGAAATAAAGCGAAAAACTCCTTTTCTCCAACTCCAAAAATCGGGGGACTTTTTGCGTAAATTTACTTCCACTGTGCTTGTTACCCAAAGAACAATGGAATAGGGAAATTCTCGCAGTCCTTCCCTTGTCCATTGCAGATAACCAAAAAATTTATCTAGTTCCGATTTTTCCTGTTGCCATTCGATCGAGTGTAATTTTTCCACTCCTGTGGTTGTGATCACGGCATTTTTGCTTTGTAATAACTCTGGTTTTCTGGAGACTAAACTAGCAATTGCTGCTCTTAAACTCGGTTCTTTTTGATCTAAATCAATCCGATAACAAGGGATTACTGGTTCTAATTCTTTGCTATAGCGATCAATAATTTGTTCTCGCAATTTTTCCTGATCACACACACAAATTAATATATTTAATCTCTCTTGATTTGCCTCTAGAGACACGATTAAACCTTCGTATTCTCTTTCGTTTTGGTCGATAATTATAGATGTTTCATCATTCATAATAAGTGGGTAGGTGTTAAAAACTGTCAGATACCCCCCCTTATCAAGGGGGGATCGATCTTCAATTTAATTATAACTACTTACTTATCCCATTCAAATTGTTCCCCTTTTTTTCATTAACTCAACGACAATCGGATGCACATTATACCAGAGATCGCCATTACGGTATTCTAAAATGTATAAACCATGCAGCAGATCTAGAAAATTTTGATCCTTGAGATCCGTGGGTTTTGAGTGTTGATAAACAGTTTTAATAATTTCCTCATCTGCTTTACCTATACTTTCGGCAAAATCGAGACTAAGTTCTGTGATTGATTGTTCTAAAACAGCTTGATCAATTTTTAGGGTATTATCATCAGGATAACGACGAACTGAGCGCAAACAAACCCGACAGCAATCATTAGTAATGCGAATTAATTCTCGTAATACTCCCCCACTATAAAGACAAATTTTTTCGAGGGTATCAGGATCGATTAAAGCGGGATCGATGCGCTTAGTGATAATCTCGGTTAAAGTAGCAATAATTTGCGGATCGGGTATAGCATTAGGTGAATTAATTTCTCCCTGTTTAAAGAGTTTATATACAGGCATTTGTACGATCTGATCGTTGGTTTCTGTTTGGAGAGTTGCCTTTAAAGCTACTTCTCTTAAAGCGGCGATCGGAATAGTCATAATAATCCGAAAACCGGGCAACATAATCGCTTTAATATGGGATTGAAAAATATCCCTTACCTGTGCTAACTCAATTTTATCGATGTCATCAACAATTACTAAGATTTTTTTCTGACTTTGGGACTCGATCGCACTAGCGATAATGTTAATTTGGGCAACTAAATCGGTAATTCTCCGCTCATATTTTTGTTTGATTTCCTGGCGAATAGTCGAATTAATCTTGAGAATTCCTTTAATGTGAGCTAGTAAAGTAGAAAAGTTAAAACCTGTTTCGACAGTGGTATCTGCTTGATTAGTTTCGGTGCGGATTTGTTCGGCAAACCATTGATAAAAGCTTTTTTTAATAGAATCTTTAATAGTTAAATTTTGGGTTTCCGCTTCTGACATCATCTGAACGGCGATCGAGAATAAAATATTAACATGATTTACGTCTGACATCTCGATCATGTCTGAGATCGAGAAGAAAACAACAAAATAGCGATCATCTAACTTTCTTTTAAATTCGTAGAGTAGGGTTGATTTACCACAACCCCGATGTCCTGCTAGAATAATTTTTCCGTCTTCCCAAGGACTATCTTCTACCAATTGTTCTAATTCGTCGATAATTTCTGTGCCGTATTCGACAGCAAAACGCTGTAATTCTTTATCCGATCGCAGCGGTAAAAGTTCCAAATTACGATAGGCTTCTCGAAAGGGTTCCAGTAAAGGACTAACCATGAGTAATTAAATTAAGTGGGTGGGTGGAATTAAATATAAGATGAACGTAGGTTGGGTTGAAGCATGAAACCCAACGCCTGCATGGGTTACTAACCATGAGTAATTAGGGTCTGCTGAAAAAGTTTTTCGGTGGGGGTTGGGGGTTGGGGGTTGGGGGTTGGGGGTTGGGGGTTGGGGGTTGGGGGTTGGGGTGTGGGGTGTG
>NZ_SFBY01000387.1:0-2500 GCF_007095505.1 Microcystis sp. M_QC_C_20170808_M3Col | reverse complement strand
TTATCGACTAGAACCCATCAGTGTAAGTGTGGATGTGTTTTGGATCGGGATGAAAACGCCGCAATCAACATCCTTAAAAGGGGACTAAGTACGGTAGGGCATACCGGAACCTTTGGGCTGGATCCAAGAAACGCTTGGGGAGAGAATACCTCTACTTTTTCAGAAGCAATTCTGTCTAAGCAAGTAATCTCTGTGAACCAAGAATCCCCGTCTCTTTAGAGCGGGGAGTGTCAACGACTACTGTAATACTACCAAAAAGGTTCGGATACCTACACTATCGAGAAAGCGGGGTTATTTTGCACTATAGAGATAACGAAGGAACTGATAGGGGTGGGTATCGCCTAAAAACCGAGTACAGTTCCGATTCTAGAAGTCACTATAGTTGTATCGGAGCAGCACAAAGATTATGGGAAAAGTAGTTGGAATTGACTTAGGGACGACTAACTCCTGCGTCGCGGTTATGGAAGGGGGCAAACCCACCGTTATCGCCAACGCCGAAGGGTTTAGAACCACGCCCTCAGTCGTCGCCTACGCCAAAAATGGCGAGCGCCTAGTAGGACAAATCGCCAAACGTCAAGCGGTAATGAACCCGCAAAATACTTTTTATTCCGTCAAACGCTTCATCGGCAGGAAATTCAACGAAGTTACCAACGAAGCCACAGAAGTATCCTACAAAACTCTCCAAGACGGCAACGGCAACGTTAAATTAGACTGTCCTGCCCAGGGCAAACAATTCGCCCCCGAAGAAATTTCCGCCCAGGTACTGCGGAAACTGGTGGAAGATGCCAGTAAATACCTCGGCGAAACCGTTACCCAAGCAGTCATCACCGTACCCGCTTATTTTAATGACTCCCAACGTCAAGCCACTAAAGATGCCGGTAGAATTGCTGGGATTGAAGTTCTCCGCATTATCAACGAACCCACTGCCGCCTCTCTTGCCTACGGATTAGACAAAAAAGCTAACGAAACCATTCTCGTTTTTGACTTGGGTGGGGGAACCTTTGACGTATCGGTTCTAGAAGTGGGTGATGGTGTCTTTGAAGTTCTCGCTACCTCTGGAGATACTCATCTCGGTGGTGATGACTTCGATAAAAAAATCGTTGATTATTTAGCCGGAGAATTCAAAAAAGTTGAAGGAATAGATCTCCGTCAAGATAAACAAGCCCTGCAACGTCTCACAGAAGCGGCAGAAAAAGCCAAAATTGAGCTTTCTAGCGTTACCCAAGCGGAAATTAACCTGCCCTTCATCACCGCTACCGCCGAAGGACCAAAACACCTAGATACCACTTTAACCAGAGCTAAATTCGAGGAAATTTGCGCTGATTTAATCGATCGCTGTCGTATTCCCGTCGAAAATGCCATCCGTGATGCCAAAATCAATAAATCTGCCCTCGATGAAGTGGTTCTCGTCGGTGGTTCAACCCGGATTCCCGCCGTTCAGGAATTAGTTAAAAAAGTTCTGGGCAAAGATCCTAACCAAAGCGTTAACCCCGATGAAGTGGTAGCCGTCGGCGCTGCTATTCAAGGCGGTGTCCTCGCCGGTGAAGTCAAAGATATTCTTCTACTTGATGTTTCGCCCTTGTCTTTGGGTGTGGAAACCCTCGGCGGTGTGATGACGCGGATTATTACCCGCAACACCACTATCCCCACCAAAAAATCGGAAGTTTTCTCCACAGCAGTAGATGGACAAACTAACGTGGAAATCCACGTCCTGCAAGGGGAACGGGAAATGGCTAAAGATAACAAGAGTTTGGGAACTTTCCGACTCGATGGTATCCCTCCCGCTCCTCGTGGTGTGCCTCAAATCGAAGTGGTCTTCGACATCGATGCTAACGGTATTTTAAATGTCACCGCTAAGGATAAAGGTACAGGAAAAGAACAATCGATCAGTATCACCGGCGCTTCTACCTTGCCCCAAAATGAAGTGGAACGCATGGTTAATGAGGCAGAATCAAACGCCGCGACCGATAAGGAACGCCGTGAACACATTGAACGCAAAAATCAAGCTGATTCCCTCGTTTATCAAGCTGAGAAGCAGTTAGCCGAGTTGGGCGATAAGGTTCCCCCATCCGAGAAAAATAAAGCCCAGGCATTGATTAAAGATCTGAAAGAAGCGATCGCTCAAGACGATGATGGTAAGATTAAAACCATCCTACCGGAATTACAACAAGCCCTCTACGCGATCGGTAGCAGTATGTATCAGCAAGGAGTCCCTAGTAATCCCCCCGGTGGCAATGATGACAATGGCCCCTCTGGTGGTGCTGGTGGCGGCGATGATGTCATCGATGCGGAATTCTCCGACGCTAAATAAAAATTAAGTTCTTAGCTTCGGGAAGGACACAAGTTAACTTGTGTCCTTTTTTTGTTGCAGCTTTCTTACAGTTGACATCCTCGCCGCCGTAAAACGGACGGCGATTCCTCACCACGCCACCTTTTTAGAATGGTCGCTGAATGGGGTTGACGCTTCACGGGATGCTGCTTCTTTAACAGAAGTCTTACG
>NZ_SFBY01000386.1:0-11126 GCF_007095505.1 Microcystis sp. M_QC_C_20170808_M3Col | reverse complement strand
ACTTTTTTTCCCTCAAAAAGTGCCGACCCTTGGAGTGATTGGGGGGAAAATTCCGGGACTTTTTCCCTGAAAATTAGGTAATTGACCACCTGAAAATGGGTAAAACCCCACACCCCACATCCCACACCCCAACCCCCAACCCCCAACCCCCAACCCCCACCGAAAAACTTTTTCAGCAGACCCTAAATAGCCTGGAATCCAACAAAGCAAAAAGCTTTTTTTATTAAAATTGCTTTTTTTAATTCTGGTGAGCCTTACTTGGCAAGGCTTGCGTCGGTTATTTTCTGCTAATATATCATAACTACTCTAGAAGAGTTTTAACTTAAAACTTACATCTGATAACTGGTAACTGATAACTGATAACTGATAACTGATAACTGATAACTGGTAACTGATAACTGATAACTGATAACTGGTAACTGGTAACTGGTAACTGATAACTGATAACTGATAACTGATAATCCGTTAACCTCTTAACCAGTCAAATAATTGACCGAGGGTGATTTGAAAATTAGTCGCAAAAGCGGGGACGGGTAAAAGAGCATTTGCTGATTCAAAAATAGCGATAGTTCGATCACTAAAATAAACAAAGATAATTTCTTCTTCAGGGTCGATTAACCAACCCATTTGAGTGCCGTGATCTAGACAATAAAGGATATTTTTAACAACTTTAGTCTGATTTTGGTCAGGAGAGAGAATTTCAATCAGCCAGTCAGGAGCGATCGCAAAAGTATTTAATACTTTTCCCTCGGCATCGCGGGGAATATTTTCCCAGAGAAAAACTGAAACATCAGGAACTAGAGAACGACTGCCAAAAGTACAACGCAATTGAGGATAGGCACGGGCAATTCGTTGGGATTTTAGACTGGCGTTAATAGCTGGAACTAAATCACCTTGAATAGTGCTATGTTTACCCTGGGGCATCGGTTTAGGAATAATTTGACCATCAATAAATTCCTTGCGGGGTTTAGTTTCTGGTAATTGCAGAAATTCCCTTATTGTCAGGGAATTATTAACAGTGACAACCATAAAATTTTTTTATTGATCGCTATGATCGTTAATTTTATCGCAATTTCTCCAAGCAGAGAAGATCAAAAACAGTTATATAAAAATGTCCGTCATATCGCCTGGACAGGGTTGGGTTTGGTGGTAGTACAAAAATGCGTGGAACTACACGGAGACTCGATCGAAATTGCTATTATCCCTAGTAATGGAACCACTGTCACGATTCTATTACCGAAAGTGGCCTGAAAATAAAATCATTATATGCTAAAAGTTTTAAACGATATGGCGGAATTTTTCAAGCGTTGTCGCGGCCCAAATCGGCTTAAGCAATTAGCGCTGCTTTTTCTCCTGTGTCTAGCTTTCGTTGTCTGTAGTCCTAAAACGGCCTCAACTACGCCGGACAATTACATGACACTAACCCCCACAGCATTGACCAATAAGCTAGGCAATCCACTTTACCAACTCAGCCTTTACGGTAACGGGCAGTTAATCGCCGCTTACATGACCGTCGCGGGACGAGCGCATACTCAAAATTATAATCGCCATCAAGCTGGGACAGAAGCGCCCTTGCCGGACGGGAAATATCGGGTAGCCAGAGAGCCTGTTCCAGGAACAATTCCAGAAGCAGGAGATCGTTTCCTCCCCATACAGCCTTTGTTTCGGACTCGTCGTTCAGCTTTGGGCATTCACTACGATCCGTCCTTTGAAAAACCCAATGGCGAAGACGGCACATCAGGGTGTATCGCCCTGACCAACCGAGCGGATCTCGACCAGGTGTTGAATTACGTTCGTACCTATCGACCTCAATATCTCGAAGTTAATATTCAGTAATTCACTCACTTACATTCTATGTAATCGTAAATTTTCGGGTCTTCCACTGGTTTTAACTCTCGACGAGGACACCACTGATTAATATTGACTGCCTTAGCTTTATTCTTCATCTCTTGCGGTACTTGCGGTATTTGCTGATTAGCCTCTTGCGTATTCTTGTAATTAATCACGGCTGGATAGAAATACTTTCCCTTCTTAAAAATTGCTAAGTTGTGCTGTAATTTTTTAAACTTATCTTTGAGTATTTCTATCTTATCTTGAGCCTTTTGGGGGCTATCTAATTGAGCAAAAATTATAATGGCTCCTGGGCTGCCATCCATTATTTCTCCTCTCTTACAGTCATAATAACTTACACCTAGTTTAACTCCTGTATTTTTCCTCCAGTCGGGACGACACCACTCTTGAAGATTAACGACAAAAGAGCCTCTGGAATATTCACCATCAATTATATTTCTCGCTTCATCAGCATCAGTTTTAGATTTAAATAAAACAACGCTTGCATACCAGTTTCTCCGCTTAAATAAATAATTTTCTTTTTGATATTGTGGGAATATTTGAGGAAGTTGGTCTGTTTCATTGTTTGCTTTTTTAATGTCCTGCTCTGAACTATAAACTACTCCATAGGAAAAAGCTGGATCTGGTTTATCTTGAGAAGATGCCAAGGGAGCAAGACATACACTTAACATTAAAATAGTTGAGATTAAACGGTAGTAATATTTCATCTAAATCTCTAGCTGTAAGTTTTAAATGTTTATTTAGATTAGTCTAGATTTTTCTTAAGATTTTGCTCAGTTGGTTTGCACCATCTATCGGTTTTGGTGATCCTAGAATTAGTGTTAGGGTTTTGAAAATCGGTTAATTTCAACCAAGTGATTTGATTTTTATCATCTTCTGTATTTTCAAATTTAGTTCCCTCACTGTAACAAACATTCTGGAATTTTGATGATGTACTAATTGTTATATTTTTAAGCTTAGTATTGTAGAAATTTGACTTATCCAAAGTAGCACCTGAAAAATTTACCTTTTGCAGAGTAGCAGAACTAAAAATGGATAATGTCAAGTCTGCATTTATTAAGCTTACATCAGTCAGATTAGCTTTTGTCATATCGGCTTTGTAAATTTTTACTCCATTCATATCGACATCTTGTAATACTAGATCTTGTAAATTAGCGCGATCTAATTTAATTTCTGGGTTGGGTTTGTTTATCAAGTTTGATTCAGCCAGATAAGTGATAACTTTCCCTTTTCTTGGGCCATCTAATTCATCTAAAACAGCTAGTGTTAAAGCTCGGGCAATAGCTTGAGACTCTGGTGACAATTTAGGTTGATTTTGATCCAGCGATGGAGAGCCAGTTGGCTTATTATTAGATTTTGGCAACGTTTTTTCTGCGAGAATTAAAGTTTGCATCTTGGAGAAATAATCTTTTAAAAGTTCTTGCTGTTTTCCCTCTTTAGCTCTTTGCTTGTCTCTAGTTTCAGAAGCAGAATTTAAATAGAAAGCACCAAAAGCTAACATCAAAGGGACAATCAATAATTGTAACCAATCCCAAAAACTTTTTTTCTGGAAGCCAGACCATTTAAAATTTGATATCCAGTTTGATATGATGATTACAAGCAATATACTAAGCGAGATTAACGCCCCTGAAAGCAGCCCTTTTATCCAGGGTTTATCACTTCCCAATTCATCGCTTATCAGAGCCATAGCAACGACTATCCAAAACACAAATATAACCAAGAATATATATACCCAATTTTTTCCTTTCTCGAAGAAATCTCTAATTATATTATGTTTAAGTCGCGGTGATTGCTGCTTCAGATAGCTAGCAAAATCTATATCAATTGGTTCACTATCTTTGTCTGTTCCAGCTTCGTCATCAGTGAATATCAGAAAAGCTAGAGCTTTGCCATTTATTTTTTTTTTCGATGAATTTTTTGGCAAATCATTCAACCATCTTAAGGAATACTTTAGTCGTTCAATAATCTCATCGCTTTCAAAGAGCGAGTAAATCCCAGGAACTCCTCTGATATCAAGATTGCGATGTTCGATAATATCATGTTCGATAATATCATGTCGTTTTAGTATTTGCAGTTCCTTAGCTTCTATCGTTCCTATGTTAAAGAAGTGTGTATTTGATAAGCCGATTCCGTAATGCCAAAGTTCCTTCTCTTGTTCCCACCATTTGACAAGCTTGCCGTAATATTCACTATCTGGATTAACGGTTTCTTCAATGCGTATAATTAATCGTGCGATTTCTGAAGCTGTCATAAATATCCTCAGTGGTGCAGAAAACCCATGAAAGACTGGCTGTACAAGGAGTCCGAATTAGATAGCGGGTTGGCAGGAGGAAAAACTTTATGAGATGCTTAAGTTCCGCAACTAAAAGACATCGCTAGGTCAGCCTTTATCTTTGTATCTTAAACTATTTGAACAACTAAGTCAATCAGGGTAAGCGCTTCTTAACAATCCTTGACAAAATGAACTTTATGTGAGTTGCTCATCCCATTTTTCTTTATTTGTGGCAGGCATCCTACACGCCTTTCCCTTTTTGGGAGAGGGGTTGGGTGTGAGGATAATTAACCATCTCTGCCATTACTTTAGAAAAATGGTATTATTGCCTTTTGTCAACGGGGAAGTCCAAATATTCAGCCAACCCTAAATAAATCCGAGCGAGAATCATTCTCAATGGGGGAAAAACTTCCAAAGAAGAAATCAGGAAACACCTCCCACACGGGCATATTCTAAAATCGACTGGCTAAGAGCATCGCGATCATCGCCGGTGAGATAATAATTCCGGCCGCCGATATCATTGAGAAATCGCAGTAGGGCAAGACAAGCAGACTCTAGATCCGCCCGGTGTCGGGCAGCCGCTAAAGCTTGTTCAGAGGTGGCATAAACTAGGCGATCGCTAATTCCTTCCCTGCCATCCACTCGCCAACATTGAAAAGAATAACCCTGCATTTCTAGGATCAATTCAATCTGCCAGCCGTGATAGTCAAATCGCGTGTAAATCATGTCAAGCTGCCCCGTTTAGGAGAGGAGAGTCACAGGTTTGACCGATCTGATTGTCTAGAAGCTCTGCACCTGTCTAACTCTCTAATTTAACGGGTGATTATGGAAACCCTCTGCAAACTTCGTGCAGATTTCGTGCAGAAATAATTTTGTCTACTGTCCCAAGGCAGATATTACTTTAAACGATAACCGAGACCGTGAACGGTTTCAATAAAGTCTTCCGGCGCTCCCAGGGATTTTAGCTTGTGACGAAGACCGCGAATATGGGAAGTAACGGTTTCCTCGGCCGGAGAATCGTCCAAAGACCAAACTCGCTCAATAATACCCGATCGACTTAAGACCCGGCGCCCATGGGTAACAAGTAATTCTAAGAGAGCGAATTCCTTGGGGGTGAGAGAAAGAAGTTGACCGTTATAACTGGCCTCGTGGGTACTGGGATTTAACTGCAAACCCCCCCAAGATAATAAAACACTGCTGGTACTGCTGCCACGTCGGATCAAGGCCCGAATCCGCGCCATTAATTCGCCTAAATCGAAGGGTTTAGTGACATAATCATCGGCCCCTGCGTCTAATCCGTCGATTTTATCGATTACCGTATCCCTTGCGGTCAATAATAGGACGGGAACGGTGGCATTAGCAAAGACGGGATGATGGGATTCCGCTCGTCGCAGACGTTGACAGAGTAAAGTTCCGCTCAATTTTGGCAGGGTGACATCGAGAACTAAAAGGTCATATTTGCCTAATTCTAGCCAATTCCAGCCTTCTTCTCCGTCTCTAGCCACATCGACAACGTATTGTCGCTCGCTCAATGCCTCTCGCAAAATATCGGCTAGTTGAATATCATCTTCTACTACTAAAATTCGCATGGCCTAGAGATGGAGTAAGCTGGAAATAGTGTCAGTTAACTGCTGATGAATTGGCTAAAACAAGGAAAATGGATCGCGGGAGGTTTCGGGCTAACTGTCTTATTGATGGGAACTATTAGCCTAGTTTCCTATCGCAATACCCTCACCCTGCGTCAGCGCGCTGCCGAGGTGGAAGTTACCTACGAGATCATCGATAATCTCAGTAATCTTTACGCTAACATGGCCGTGGCCGAATCGGGAAGACGGGGTTATATTAAAACTGGCAGCCCCAGTGAATTGGGTCGTCATCGTCGAGCGATCGCTTTGATGAAATCTAACTGGCAACTCCTGGCCAAACAACTAGAAAACGGCACAGATTTCGAGCGGGAAATGGTGGCTCAGATCGGGGATTTAATGTATCGGCGAATTGCTTTATTTAATCAATCGATCGCCACCTATAAACCCGATCAGTCCGATGATATTTCCCAAGATGCAATCACGGTTAAAAGTGTCGAGTTCCGGGATAAGTTTCAAAATCTTCTTACCTATTTACAAGCTAGTCAGAAAAGGAATTTAAGAATTAGCATCGCTAGTTCTAGGGATAGTATACGCGAAAATTCTCTGTTGGTTTTACTGGGAACTTTTATCAGTTTTGTGATTATTTGCGGAGTTTATATTTTAGTTTTTTGGCAAGAGAAACGGCGACAGAAAAGTGAGAAAATCCACCAGTTATTACTACAAGAAAAAGAACTTTCCGATCTAAAAATACAGCTTTTTTCCATGATATCTCATGAGTTTAGAACCCCTTTAACCGTTATTTTTTCTGCCTCGCAGTTATTAGAAAATGGCTTAAAAGATGCCGATCAGTCGAGCAGAAAAAACCTATATAGAATCCAGTCTTCTGTCAAGCTAATGAATCAATTCTTAACAGATATTTTGATTTTAACAAGGGCAGAATCTGGGAATCTCAGTTGTCAACTAGAGCCGCTCGATATTGAAGCTTTTTGTTTAAATTTAGTCGAGGATTTTCAATTTATCAATAAAAATAATACCCCGATTAAATTTGTCAGTCAGGGATTGATGATTCGTCCTTATCTAGATGAGAAACTGCTCTACTCGATTTTAAGTAATTTACTCTTAAATGCGATTAAATATTCCCCCACGGGAGCAGGGATTAGTTTGATTTTGGGGAAAGATAGCGATCGCATTGTTTTTCAAGTCCAAGATCACGGTATCGGCATTGCCGAGGAAGATAGAGGTAAGATCTATGAACCCTTTTATCGGGGTCAGAATGTGGAAAATATTATCGGCACGGGATTGGGGTTAGCAGTGGTTAAAAAATGCGTCGAACTCCACCGCGGCGAAATCGCCCTAGATAGCCAAGTGGATAAGGGAACAAGCTTTACCGTCAAACTGCCCATTTCACCCTAGTTCCAGCTTGAGGAAAGCCTTGGCCCAGGTAGCGGTGAATTATCCTGATGTCCCGTTTCCAGAAGCGGGAATCGCGGATTTAAAAACGGCTGATGATAGGGCGGATATCTACCTTCGGGAAACCACCACCAGTGCCTGATCGCAGCTGGAATTAGTCCCGAATCAACTCACTCCGGGTTGAAGGCATCGCAACTTTTAGGCAAAAATTGCGCTTTTACAGCCCAAAAAGCCTATATTTTGACTATTTACCCCCGGTTGACCCCTGACTAAAGGAAAGATTTTTGATTTTTGCAGCCGGTTGACTCTCATGAAGAACTGGTAACAGTTTCCTGATAGGATAAGGTGACTTGGGATTAACTTATGGTATTGAAAATATGTCTCCAAAACCTTACATTTCTCGCTTATTAGCTTTGGTTCTCGTCCTTGTCATCGGATTGATGGGCTGTTCTAGTAGTTCGGGGTTAACAGGCAATTATGGACAGGATACCCTGACGGTGATTGAAACTTTAACCACAACCCTTGATTTAGTCAAAGATGACCCGAATAAAGCGGCAGTTGAGTCGCAAGCAAAGGAACAAATCAACAATTACATCTCCCTCTACCGACGAGATAAAAAATCCGGGGGTTTGCGTTCTTTCACTACTATGCAAACAGCCTTAAACTCTCTAGCTGGTTATTATACCGCCTACGGTTCCCGTCCCATCCCCGACAAACTCAAACAACGTTTAAAACAAGAATTTAAACAGGTACAATTCTCTCTCCAGAAAGGAATTTAGATACAGTGATCAGTGATCAGTTATCAGTTATCAGTAGAACTCGACCTAATATTATATCGAGACTAGAAGTCTTTGTCGGCAATAAACTTACCCAAACAGAAATGATTTTAATTGCCACATATTTTTTCAGTTAAATTGAATTAGCAAGGATAGATATACATTTCAGTAAAGCAAGCGGTGATTGGGTTATAATTTTTGGAGATGTCTAGCGGGAGTGTTAAGTGACCGGTATTTAAGTGCGAGTAACAGTGCTGTCTTTTCCCTGATTACTGATGACTGATTACTGTTCACTGAAATGACTCCTGCAAAATCGGGCCAAATCCGGTTAGACTAGAAATACAAAGCGTATTATAAAAAACTACAAAATTGATTGAAGACGAAACCCTAGAATTATTGGAATGGCCGCGGCTATGTCAACACCTAGCTACTTTTGCAGCGACTAAACTCGGTGCGATCGCAATTCGTCAATTGCCGTTACCAGAAAGCAAAGAGGAAAGTTTAAACCTACTCTGCCAAACCAAAGAAGTTTATAGTTTAGAACAAAAATTAGATAGTCGTCTTTCCTTTGATGGGATTACCGACATCGGAGATGCCCTAGAAAGGGCGCATCTGGGGGGGTTATTATCGGGACAGGAACTTTTAAATATTGCCACGACTTTAGCGGGAGTGCGACGTTTACGGCGTTTAATTGACGAACAGGAAGATATACCAGTTTTAAAAGAGTTAGTAGCCGAAATTCGCACCTATCCAGAGATAGAACAGGAAATACACCGTTGTATCGATGAAGATGGCCGGATATCCGATCGCGCTAGTCCCCAATTACGGGAAATTCGGGGACAAATGAAGGTGATTAAAGAGCGAATTTACCGAAAATTACAGGATATCATCCAAAAACAGGGCGGTGCCATCCAAGAAGCAGTCATTACCCAAAGAAGCGACCGCTGGGTGATTCCCGTCAAAGCAGCGCAAAAAGAGCAAATACCCGGGATAATTCACGATACTTCCAGCACAGGGGCGACTTTTTACATTGAACCTCACTCTATCGTTGACCAAGGCAATCAACTGCGGCAATATCGTCGTCAGGAACAAATCGAAGAAGAAAAAATCCTCCGGCAGTTAAGTAATACGATCGCCGAAGCTTTTGAGGATTTAGAATATTTACTAGCGATCGCTACTAGGCTCGATCTGGCCACCGCCAGGGCCCGTTACAGTTTATGGTTAGAGGGTAATCCCCCCCGCTTTATCGATGGGTCGGAAACGATTACTTTGCGGAATTTGCGTCATCCCTTGCTCTGGTGGCAAAAACACCACGAACAGGGGGGGGATGTCGTACCAATAAATGTGCAGATTACCCCAGAAATTCGCGTTGTTGCCATCACCGGACCAAATACCGGCGGAAAAACCGTTACTTTAAAAACCCTCGGATTAGCGGCTTTAATGGCGAAAGCGGGCTTGTTTATTCCGGCCCGGGAACCGGTAGAGATACCCTGGTTTGATCGCGTTTTAGCCGATATCGGGGATGAACAGTCTTTGCAACAGAGTTTATCGACTTTTTCGGGTCACATTCGCCGGATTGTTCGCATTTTAGCGGCTTTAAATTCTCGTTCCTTGGTTTTACTCGATGAGGTGGGAGCAGGTACGGATCCGGCCGAAGGAAGTCCTTTAGCGATCGCTATTTTACAATACCTCGCCGATCATAGTTTACTAACGGTGGCTACCACTCACTACGGGGAATTAAAAGCGTTAAAGTATCGAGATTCTCGCTTTGAAAATGCCTCGGTAGAGTTTGATGATCGCACTCTTTCCCCCACTTATCGACTATTATGGGGCATTCCGGGGCGTTCTAATGCTTTAACTATTGCCCAGCGTTTGGGATTAAGTCCCGAAATTGTGGCCGAAGCGAGAAATCATCTGGGGGGGTTATCGGAGGAGATAAATCAAGTGATTGCGGGTTTGGAAGCGCAAAGACGGGAACAGGAGTCAAAAGCTAAAGAGGCAAGTCAATTGCTCCAACAAACGGAGAAATTTTATACAGAGGTGTCCACGCGGGCCAATTCTCTACAGGAGAGAGAGCGAGAATTAAAGCGTTATCAGGATCAGGAGCTACAAAAGGCTTTATTATCGGCAAAAGCAGAGATTAATGACGTTATTCGCCGATTGCAATCAGGAACAAAAACTGGTAAGGATGCCCAAAAAGCCACCGAGGAATTAACTGCGATCGCAGAAAGGGTATTACCAAAAACGGAAAAAACTAAGGTTAATTATCGTCCGCAAGTGGGGGAAAGGGTACGCTTGCCCAATTTGGGACAAACTGCCGAAGTTTTAGCAATTTCACCGGAATCAGAGGAGATTTCCCTGCGTTTCGGTATGATGAAGATGACCCTACCCTTAGATCAGATCGAGTCTTTGGATGGTCAAAAAGTGGAAACTGCGCCAAAACCTGTCAAAAATGTGCCACAAACTCCCACAAAACCCCAGGAGACTCCTTTAATTCGTACTGCTAATAATACCGTCGATATTCGCGGTTCAAGGGTGGCAGAGTCAGAAACGGATATCGAACAGGCGATCGTCCGTGCCACCCCCTCGGGTATATTATGGATTATTCACGGTAAAGGTACGGGGAAATTGCGTCAAGGTGTTCACGATTTTTTATCCCGTCATCCCCAGATAAAACGCTTTCAATTAGCACCCCAAAATGAGGGCGGTTCGGGGGTAACTATCGCTTATTTAACTTAGGATTTGCCGAATAGGTTTTTTGTCGGGTTAGAAGTCAGGAGTCAGTATTCAGGAGACAGGAGTCGGTCGTCGGTCGTCAGGAGATTATTTTTATTTATTCTTCCCATCCCCCCACTTCCCCACTTCCCCACTTCCCCACTTCCCCACTTCCCCACTTCCCCACTTCCCCACTTCCCCACTTCCCCACTTCCCCACTTCGTGAATCATACTTTGTGCTTTTTGTCAAAAAAACTTTTTTTTTGCAATAAAACTACACAAAAAAAAGATCATCGTTGTGGGTGAAATTGACTAATTTACCCGTCTTAATGAGGATTACCTTCTAGGTGTGGCAAGGGTTTCAACCGTTGCTGCCCAAAAAAGCACATAGTAACCGACTATGAAATTCTATCAAATCGCTGTAACCATTGCAACATCGTTGTTAAATAAAAATCTTTCTCAATTAATTCTTAAGAATTTATAAATATTGCGAAATGTTAATTTAAATATTCTCAA
>NZ_SFBY01000385.1:0-2573 GCF_007095505.1 Microcystis sp. M_QC_C_20170808_M3Col | reverse complement strand
AAACTGTCTCTTGAAGCTAATTATGATGATTATCTTGAAAAAAAATGATAATTAGACAGAAGTTCTCTTGTTCACATAGAGAACTTTATCTTCTTTTGTTTTCAAAATGAGAATTGCTGGCTATTTGAGGGTAATCTCTCTCGAATTCCCCAAAAAAGCGTTGTAATCGTTTGTAATGGGACTCTACTAATGCCCCACCTTCAAAACCCAGGGCTAATTCCTTGAGGTTGACGGTTTTTACTTTCAACAGAGCCAGTAAGAATAGAGCGAGGAAAGAGAGTCTTGCTCCGTGAAACCCCTTTTCTATCTACTTTTCAAGCTTTTTGTCCCGTACTTAGAATAACCATAGCAGTTCTCGTATCTGTGAGGTACAGTTTAACCTTTGCTGATTAAGCTTTTCAGGATTGAGAATGTACCTCTTGTGAACAGGAAACGCTATATATGATTGCTGTGCTGAGAGCCTTTTGTCAAGCCTAATTGAGATGCTCTTACCCTAGGTTTAATAACCCCGAAAAATCTATCATTGACCTTTTCTCTATCTTTCTATCTGTCTATCCACTAGGATAATGACCTTGCAATCAAAACTTCATGTCTGCGTCACAGTAAGTTCATATCCCCAGCCTAAATTAGAGATAGTCAGTCCCAAGCCGTTTTCCGAAACACTCCTCTCACACCCACGATTACTAGGACTGACTTTTATTCCCTTCTCAGAATGGTTAAACAATAAAAACTATGACTCGCAATATTTTTAACGATAATATTTCCCCGATCAACGAAGGTAATCCTAAACGCGCCAAATCTTCTGGGATGAAAAAACTTTTTGCCTATTCCTCTTTACTGGTTTTGGGTGTCGGGTTAGGCATCGGGGCCACCTACGCCTACAGTCAAAATCCTCTAGAATTAGCCCAAAATATTGCCCCCGCTGCCAATAATCCTCGCCCCTCCACACCGGCCGCAGCCGCTCCCTCGTCTCTTGCTATTCCTACCAATTTTGTCGCTTCTGTGGTGCAAGAAGTGGGGCCGGCGGTGGTAAGAATTAATGCTTCTAGGGAAGTCAATGGAGGCGGTGATTTTTCGGAATTTGCTAACGATCCTGTTTTCCGTCGCTTCTTTGGTTCCCAAATACCCGATCGAGGAGAAAAACAAGTTCAAAGAGGTACAGGTTCGGGGTTTATTATCAGTAATGACGGTAAAATTATCACCAATGCTCACGTTGTCGAGGGAGCAGATAAGGTGACTGTCACCCTCAAAGATGGTCGCACTATCGATGGCAAAGTTTTAGGTAGTGATCCTTTAACTGATGTGGCAGTGGTACAGGTGGAAGCGAGCAATTTACCCACGGTTAAATTAGGTAATTCTGATAGTTTACAGGTGGGAGAATGGGCAATTGCTATCGGTAATCCTTTGGGATTAGATAACACTGTCACCACGGGGATTATTAGTGCCAAAGAACGTCATAGCTCCCAAATTGGTGCTAGTGATAAACGGGTGGATTTCCTGCAAACTGATGCGGCAATTAACCCCGGAAATTCCGGCGGACCTTTGTTAAATGATCGGGGAGAAGTTATCGGAGTTAACACTGCTATCATTCAAAATGCCCAGGGTTTAGGTTTTGCTATTCCGATTAAGACTGCCGAAAGAATCGCCGAACAATTAATCACCACGGGTAAGGTGGAACATCCCTATCTCGGTGTTCAAATGGTACAGTTAACTTCGGAGGTAAAAGAACAATTAGCCGATAGTCCTATGGCTGATAATTGGACTATCCCCGATGATTCTGGTGTCTTGTTAGTGCGGGTGATGAGAGATTCTCCTGCCGCGGAAGCGGGATTGCGATCGGGTGATGTGTTAAAGTCTGTAGGTGGTAAGAATGTCACCGATCCCGATGCGGTTCAGGAAATTGTTGCTAATACTCAAATCGGCGATAATTTACCCGTAGAAATTAGCCGGGAAGGACAAAAAATTAATCTGAATATTCAAGTGGGTAGCTTGAATACTGCTAACAGCTCCCAGTCTGAAAAATAAGTGGTAGAAGACCTAAACTTTATAGAGAGCTTGTTACTAAGCTCTCTATATTTCTGGTTTTACTTTTGGCTCTTGAATCCAATAATTAGGGTTGGCTGAATAAATCTAAAAACCTTGTTGGGTAAGACTTTTAGACTTTTTGTCAATCAAAAAGTACCGGATATGGGAGTGAGCGGGGGGAATTTTAAGCACTTTTTCCCTAAAAATTAGGTAATTGGCCACCTCAAAACCGGTAAAACCCCACACCCCACACCCCACACCCCACACCCCACACCCTACCACCACCGAAAAACTTTTTGCCGCAAACCCTAATTATGCTGTAATAGTCTTTCCTGTGGTTACTGTGGGGAGGGAAAAGTCAGAGACAATCAGGGCAAAATGATAAGTATTTTATATATAAAAAGCTTCAATACTTAAAAATATTTAAATTTACCGAAATTTTGGGTTAAAGCCCCGTCCTTTTAGGACGGCTTTTTAAACTATAGCTTGTTAACTTAACTTTTATTGTGCTATACTGATTTTGTCTAAGTCCCCCCTGCGTAAAATGT
>NZ_SFBY01000384.1:0-7290 GCF_007095505.1 Microcystis sp. M_QC_C_20170808_M3Col | reverse complement strand
ACTTTTTTAGTTATCAATCTTTCCACCCTGCTTCGGCAGGTTTTTTGGGCTTTTTTATGTCTGAAATGGAAAAACCGCACTTTTTCTCGGTCAATGATGACAATAAGTTATAGCTTAGAGATTCATCAACAACTAAAGCTTATGCTTGTAGCTAAGTGAAATCATTGATTAAGAGACCTGTGCTTTTCAATAACTTTTTGCCGCAAACCCTAGATAAGGGCGATATTGTCGCAATAATTCGATCGCCCCCTGACGACAGCTATATTCCGCTAATAAAGTTTCGTAAGACACAGATTCACCCAATCAAATAAAAGGAGATGAAAATTAAAATCTTGCTGATTTCCAGCTACTGATCAACTTATCCCAACGCGTCGAAGATTTTAAACATGGGCAGGTACATAGACAAAAGAATAGTTCCCACCATCCCCGCAATACCAACCATCATCAAGGGTTCAATGATACTGGTTAAAGCTTTAACGGCCTGTTCCACCTCATCTTCGTAGAAATCCGCCACTTTCATCATCATGGCATCTAATTCTCCCGTTTCCTCCCCAATACTAATCATTTGAATTGCCAAAGGTGGGAAAACATTGGCTTTTTGTAGGGCCAAACTCATCATTCCCCCCTGCTGAATTTCCGCCTTGGCACCGGAAATCGCATTGGCAATTACCTGATTACCCACCGTATTAGAAACGATGTCGAGGGAACTTAAAATCGGGACACCAGAACGCATCAGAGTCCCAAAAACCCGGCAAAATCTAGCCACAGCCGATTTTTCATTCAAATCACCAAAAAGAGGCATTTTAAGGAAAAACTGGTCAATTTGCAGACGACCCATCGGGGTTTTGTAATAGCGACGTAGTAAAAAAACCGTGGCAACAATGGTGACAATCGGAATTAAAATCAACCAACTACGCATCACACCACTTAAAAAGAGCATAAATTGCGTTAAAGCTGGTAGTGGCACGTTTAAATCGGTGAAAATTTTCGCAAACACGGGAATTAAAAAAATTGTCATCCCGAAAAACACAATTATCGCCAAAATTCCCACCGCTACCGGATAAGTCATCGCTGATTTAATCTGGTTTTTCAAGCGGGCCATATCTTCCAAAAGTTTCGAGAGACGGTTCAGCACTTCATCGAGTACCCCCCCCGTCTCTCCAGCTTCGACCATACTGACATAAAGTTCATCAAAACATTCGGGATGTTTGGCCATCGCTTCCGATAACGGAGTCCCTTGCTGTACCTCAGCACTAATCGCTTGTAGGGCTTTTTTCATCTTGGGATTACCGCATTGATCCCCCAAAACTCCCAAACATCTCACAATCGCCACACCAGCATTAATCATTACCGAAAATTGACGGGAAAAAACCGCTTTATCTTTGATGGAAATGCTGGCAAACATCAACTTTAAACCGGAAAGATCGATCTCTCCCCCCACTTTTTTGACCTTACCGACGGCGGCATATTTTGCCCTCAGCATCGTCCGGGCCTGTTCGGGAGACATGGCCTCAACTTTCTCTTGGAAAACTTTTCCAGAGCCGTTTTTAACTTGTGCGACAAAATTAGGCATAGGACAAATCAGTTATCAGTTATCAGTTATCAGTTATCAGTTATCAGTTATCAGTTATCAGATTGGAGTTTTAAGTGGGTAGATAGGGTTTGCTGAATAAATCTAAAAACCTTGTTGGATAAGACTTTTAGACTTTTTTCCCCTCGAAAAGTGCCTTAGCTAGGGGTGATCGGGGGGAAAATTCAGGTACTTTTTCCCTGAAAATTAGGTAGTTGACCACCTGAAAATCGATAAAACCCCACACCCCACACCCCACACCCCACACCCTGCCCCCAGGAAAAGCTTTTTGCCGCAAACCCTAGATACTGTTAAGTGAAAACTTCGGTACTTTCTTTTCACTTAGATTACTGGTCACTGTTCACTGATAACTGATAGGGGCTGACGAACGCTTAAAGGTTACTATTTGTGATTAAATCCGGGCTTTAGCGTTAGTGCTGGCCCCGGCGATAAGACGCTGTAATTCATCGGGTTTACCGCTTTTAGAAATGGCCTCTTCCAAAGAGACAACACCCCTAACAACTAAATTAGCTAATCCCTGTTCCATGGTTTGCATTCCTAACTTCATTCCCGTTTGAATTGCTGAATAGACTTGGGGGGCTTTTCCTTCCCGAATTAGGTTAGCGATCGCTGGAGTTACCACCATGATTTCCTGTACCATTGCCCGACCAAATTCCCCCGGTTTAGGATTTTTTTTCTTGACTAGGTTTTGACTAAAAACTGCTAGTAAAGAATTGGACAACATGGCGCGAATTTGTGCCTGTTGGTTAGCAGGAAAAACGTCAATAATCCGATCCACTGTTCCCGCTGCCGAGCTAGTGTGTAGGGTTCCGAAGACTAAGTGACCGGTTTCTGCCGCCGTGATTGCCAAACTAATTGTTTCTAAATCCCGCATTTCTCCCACAAGTATAATATCAGGATCTTCCCGTAAAGATGCTTTTAAAGCGTTAGCAAAACTCTTGGTATCTTCTCCTTTTTGTCGTTGGTGAAACAGACTTTTTATATTAGGAAAAACGTATTCAATTGGGTCTTCTACAGTTAAAATATGTTCAGCCCTAGTCCGATTAATTAAGTCTAAAATTGCCGCTAAAGTGGTAGTTTTACCTGAACCTGTTTGACCAGTTACGAGAATTAATCCCCTCGGTCTTTCCGATAACTCCCGTACTACTCTAGGTAAATTTAATTGTTCAAAGTTAGGAATTTTAGAAGACAAAGCCCGTAAACAAGCTGCATAAGCTCCCCTTTCTTTATAAACATTGACCCTAAATCTTGCTAATCCTTTCACCCCATAAGAACAGTCTAATTCCCAATTCTGCTCTAACTCTTTTCTTTGGGTATTATTGAGCATACTAAAAATCAATTTCTGACAATCTTGCGGGGTTAAAGATTCTTCATTAATCGGGGACAGTTTGCCACTAATGCGAAAATAGACCGGCGCCCCAGACTGAATGTGCATATCGGAACCGCCCATCTCGACCAATTGTTCCATTAAATCTTCGATCATTAATTCCATAAGTTAAACCCCATCTATAAGGTAAAATCAGTGAACAGTAACCAGTAACCAGTGAACAGTGAAAAGACATTGGGAAAGTGCTATTTAAGACTACTCACTTAATACTCCTTACTTAAAACTCAAATCTCATAACTGATAACTGAAAAACTGTCTTAGTCACTAAATCGCAGTGTCATACAATAGGGACAATCGAGCCATTCTGGTTGTAGTTCGGCGCGACAACCACGACAGATTAAACCGCTTTTCCGTTTGGCTTTTAGTTCCGCTTCCAGACCAGAATCGGTAAATGTCACCCGTTCCACTTCTTCCAGGGTGGTGTAACCCTCGCGCACCAGATTTAAACTATAGGCTAGGAGTGTCACCATGCCCTCATCGACGGCTGTCTCCTTAATGCGATCGGTGGTTGCCCCTTGGTTAATTAACTGCTGTAGTCGTTCACTATTTTGCATTACCTCATAGACCCCGACGCGACCTTTATAACCGCTGCCACCACATTTGGGACAAAGATTACCCTGTTTTCGCGCCTGTTGAATTTCCTCTAGGGTTAGGGTATTAGCCTTATAAAAGGTCACTTCCCGTTCATTGGCAGCGGCAAGACCAAAACGGGCTAATTCCTCTTGGGTGGGGTGATAGGCGACTCGACACTCGGTACAGACGCGCCGCATGAGACGCTGGGCCAAGACTCCCAAGAGAGAACCAGAAATCATAAACGGTTCAACCCCCATCTCATCGAGACGAGCGATCGCACCTGCGGCATCGTTGGTGTGTAGGGTAGTTAAGACCAAGTGACCGGTCAAGGCGGCCTCGATCGCTGTTTTAGCCGTTTCCTTGTCCCTAGTTTCTCCCACCAGAATAATATCCGGGTCTTGTCGCATGAATGCCCGCAGAATCGAGGCGAAATCCATGCCTTTCTCCCGAATTACCTGCACCTGGGTGATGCCTGGTAGAGAATACTCGATCGGGTCTTCGGCGGTACTAATATTAACTCCAGGGTGATTTCTTTCCGCTAACACCGAGTATAAACTGGTGGATTTCCCTGAACCAGTCGGTCCTGTCACCAGCAACAGACCAAAGGGACGACTAGCCATGTCTCGGACGATTTGCAGGGTATTTCGATCGGTGATTAGTTTATCTAAACCCAACTGGGTAGCCGAGTTGTCGAGAATCCGTAAACAGACTTTTTCCCCGTAGCGACTCGGCAGGGTATTAACCCGAAAATCCACTTTCCGCCCTTGATACATCCGCCGAATTTTACCATCTTGGGGAAGACGACGTTCGGCGATATCGAGATCGGCCATGATTTTAAAACGGGCAGTTACCGCCGGGGTAATTTTTTTCGGCAGTGGATCAAAAGCTTGATGAAGAACTCCATCTTTGCGAAAGCGAATTTTCAGGAATTCTTCTTGGGGTTCGATGTGAATATCGGAACTCCCTTCCCGTAGGGCTTTAGCTAGAATTTTATTGACCAGGTTGATGACGGGAGCTTGATTAGCTTCCCCTTCTCCGAGATCATCGGCCACTTCATCGTTAGCACCCCCGGAGGCCACATCAATATTGCCGACAATATCGGTGAGATCCGAGAGTTTTTCCAGTTCTTTTTCTTTTTGCAGTCGGCTTTTTTCCAGTTCTAGTTCCGATTGAGCCGAGTGGAATTTTTCCAGTAATCTTTCATAATCTTCGCTGGTAATCACCAAACGCTGTAAACCTAAATCCCTGGGGCGGAGGATACGATTAATATCGTCGGAAGCCTCGAGGTTGTCGGGATCGACCATGGCTATCAAAATCGCAGCCGGCTCCCCTTCGATCTTTCGCAGGGGGATGAGACGATAGCGACGACAAAGATCGATCGGAATCAAAGAATCGATCAATCGGGCTATTTCCAGTCCATCCACATCGGTTAATTCGGGGTCGAGCGATTGGACTCCGTAGAGAATTTTTAGTTCAAATAACTGGTTTTTCTTATACTGTCGCTGTAAATCCAAGGGCAAAGGGCGCCCGGTTAGTTGTTGTAATATTTCTACTAGCGATCGTCCCGATTTCCGTGTTTCCACTAGGGCCTGTTGCATCTGGTCGGCACCGATATATCCCGACTGCACCAACTTGTTACCAAAGGGGGAAAAGTAATTGCGTAGGGCAACGGCACGGGTTTTCTTGGAAGAAAATGTCATAGACGATTCTTAACCTCTCCACTACCCTTAAATGTTCCCAATTTTACTGAGAAAATTGCATTCTAGCAAAAATTTTTCTAGATCACCGATTATCTGTCGGGGTCGCTTATATCCAGTTACGCATCTTGTCCACAAAATGTTACGTTAAAGGTTAAACCTTGATTATTAGCTGGTACTTAAAGACCAAAATTAGCAGTGAATGGTCATATATTGCCAAATTACCCACTAAAATTGTATACTATGAGCGCAGAACCGAATAACTCAGCAATTTTCGACGAAAACCAAGAATCCTTTCTTAATTCCCCTGAATCCCTTACAACCGAATCGGAAGCCAGTGTCACCGATGAAGCCAAAACGGTGACGAACCGGGCAGCCTCTAGCGAGGAATTTTCCCTTCTAGGCGGAATGACTATCGATGCTCTACAAGAGGAAATCGACAATCTCAAACAGCAGTTAGAGGAACAAACCCAACAGGTTGATGCCTACAAGAAACGCTATATCACTCTAGCGGCCGATTTCGACAATTTTCGCAAACGCACAGCCAAGGAAAAAGAGGAACTGGAAACAAAAATCAAGGGCAAAACCCTGATGGAAATTCTTGGCGTGGTGGATAATTTTGAGCGCGCCCGTACTCAAATTAAACCGGCTAATGATGGCGAGATGGGTATTCACAAGAGTTACCAAGGAGTCTATAAAACCTTAGTAGAAAGTCTCAAGCGTTTAGGCGTTTCCCCCATGCGTTCGGAAGGTCAACCCTTTGATCCCACCTACCACGAAGCGATGATGCGGGAGTACACCGATGAACATCCCGAAGGCACGGTGGTCGAGCAGTTAGTGCGAGGATACACTCTCGGAGAAGATGTTTTGCGTCATGCTTTGGTAAAAGTGGCCGCCCCCAAAGCGGCGGATCCTAACGCCGATCAGTCAGAATCTACTTCCATTCCATCGCAGGAATCGGCCTAAAATCCCGATCGGGATTAAACCGTTTCGAGGGTTAGGTATTTAGCTGGTAGGGTCTGTATTCCCTCCCTATCCCCTATTCCCACTGAAAGACCTTTTCTCTCTTGACCTAGGGTTTGCGGCAAAAAGTTTTTCGTGGGGGCAAGGTGTGGCGTGTGCGGTATGGGGTGTAGGATTTTACCCATAAGAGCCAAAGATATTATCCAACAAGGTTTTTAGATTTATTCAGCCAACCCTATTGATCTTTTAATTAAAAACGCTTCTATACCCAAGGTTTTTGCTCCTTGGTAATCCTCTTTTTTACTATCGCCAATATGCCAAGCTTGTGCGGGGGAACAATCATGTTTTTGCAGGGCGATTTGAAAAATTTCCGGATCGGGTTTAGCCGCTCCTGCATGGGAAGAAATCGTGATCGATCGAAAAAAATATTCTAAGCCTAATTCAGCCAAAACTTGGTAGATACGACTATCAAAATTAGAAATAATGCCCAACTCGATCCCCTGAAGCTGCCAGAGTCTTAAAGCGGGAATGACATCCTCGTACAGCACCCAGGGCCCGGCCGTGGCAAAATGACGATAAAGTTGGCCAAAAAAAGCCTCAAAATCGGGAAATCGTGCCAGATAACCTAAATTATTAAAAACTGCCTCAGTCAACGATCGCCACCACTGATACTCTAACTCAGGAATTTGTGCAGGTTCAACGTTAGGAAAAGCGAGAGGGGGAGAAGTGGGGAAAATAGCCAAGAAAGATTGTTCTAGACTCTCGGCCGCCACCTCTACCCCAAAATCCGCCGCTATTTGGCTATAAATTGCTCCGACACTGCCTTTTACTCCAAAAAGAGTACCCACAGCATCGAGAAAAATAACTTGCGGTTTCTGCATGAGAGTTTTGTCTATGAATGGTTCGTTCTCAGGTTTTTAGGGTCGGCCCTTTAGGTGGCCTAACACACCTAACAATTGCTCATCGAAAATTTTGGGTCTGAAACCCCGTCGTTCTAGGTTGGCTTTACTGTTAAATATTAACACATTTACGAAATATATGCTAAAATGCTCCCCATGGAAAAAGCCTATTGGTTTCGA
>NZ_SFBY01000383.1:0-2540 GCF_007095505.1 Microcystis sp. M_QC_C_20170808_M3Col | reverse complement strand
CCAAAGAGTTGCTTAACAGCAAAAAATACAGAACCACCACCAAAAAAAGGTTCTCGATATTCCCTAATATTCACAGGAATTTGCGGCAGAATTTGCTTAATTGCCCGGGATTTCCCCCCCGGATAACGCAAGGGACTTTTAATTTTTGACATTTTATTTACTAATTAGCTCCTATCTCGATTTCGAGCTTTTTATTGGTTTGAACTTCAACTAAAAGCTTTCTAATTATTTCCTGCTCTCTCTCCTTCAGATTATCCGAGTTTAACACAAGAAATTTTTCTAGATTTTCCAATTGACAAGGTAAAGTAATTTTGTCTTTAATACCTTTACCTGTAAGTTTTAACTTTGACACAAAATTTATGGGTTGATTGTTTAAATTAATGGAGTCTATATTGGAATACAGAATTAATTTAAAAAGACCATCTTGTATATCAGTTAAATCTGGCAGCCCCTTCCTTGTAGAATTTTTAGACTCCTGAATGTAATATTGATCTTTTATATATAAAATTTCGTCTGGTGCTAGATAATAAGTTCCTCCCAAATAGTTTTCAATACAGAAGTTTGCTTTCCCTCCATCGACTAAATATTCATGTTTATGTACTGTAACGGATTCCCTTTCACTTGCCATTTTAGAGCCTTTTAGAGATATATTTGTGAATTCTTTAAAATCATTATTAACTGCTTCTAGATATTTTTCCATCCTAGCTTGAGAATGGATAGAAACCCCCGTATTTTCAGAAATATTCTTATAAGAATCAAGTGCTTTTTGAAAAATTGAAGTAAATCGTTCTTCTAATAAGCTTTTATTCCAGTGTAAAGCACTTTGCTTGTAATTGAGAATTTCTTTTATTTGGCACTTAATAAATTCATTATTAAACTTTTGTTCAGTAAGTTTATGTTTATTTTCTTGTTTTGGTTTTTGACTTTTTTCTGCACTTTCATAGTATCCAAGAACTATGTATATATTGAGTAAATTCATCCACGAAACTGTCGAATATTGAAGCTTGTCTAAGTCTCCATCTTTTCCCTCATCTTTAATAATCGGTATTATTGTCAATATTTTTGACGCATTATATGTGTTGTAAATTCTTGCAAATGGATAGCTTCTGGTTCGCTTAGGGGAAACCCACGTGGAATAAGCGACTGCGACTTCTGTATTTTGTGCCTCTATAATTCCATAAGCTCTGGATTCATTAACATCAAATTGTTCCAAACATACTCTGTCTAAAGATTCTGTTAGACAGGCTGTATATTTTACATCTTTAATAAATCCAGTCAAATTCAAGACTTCGCTCATATTATAAAATTAGGATCAAACTAATTAGATTAAAAGACGGACTAACTGTTGAACTCACCCGCCGCCAATAACCCTGGAACTTGTCAAAGTCTAGCACAAAATCGGGTGCAGTGATATGTCAGACAGTCGGTAGCCGGTAATCGGGAACTTTTGTTAAGATTGCCTCATACTTTTCTCGACTTCCCTTTTTGGCCTTTTCTATTAGGTAATTTTCTGTCATCAACGCTGAAAGTTTCTCAGCGATCGCAGTAGAGATAAATTGATCGATCGAAATTCCATCACGAGCCGCTAGATCATCTAAACTTTTCTGTAATGAGTCGGGAATTTGGACTTGGATGGTACTCATGGTAACTTACCTATTAATCGTAGGAAACCTGAAGGCTCAAGCAGACATAAACCAAATTGCACCTGCAAAGTCACGGGTGTTATATGTGATTATACTCTGACATCCTGCTTTAACTGCAAGCTCCAATACCATATCGTCTTTGGGATCACGCAGAAATGGTCGCCACAGGAAGAAAATTTCATGAGGTATCCCAACCGAGCAATAGAAATCAATTAAGTCCTCGTGCTTCTCCCCAGACTTTTACTTACTTTGTCTAGCTTGACCAACTTTTAGCCATGCAAAGATTTGTTGTGGAGTCAGTGTCAACTCAACCCCTGCAATTACCTTAAGTTGGTGATCCCCTCTGCAAACTTCCGGCTCTTGTTGGTCCGTAAACATTAAAACAGAATAATCATCTGGATCAAGCATCCATCCTAATTTACTGCCATGTTTTAAACAATGTAGAATGTTGTCAATTACACGGTTTACCTTTTGATCCGGTGAAAGAATTTCGATAGTCCAATCAGGTGCTTCCCTAAAGTCGTCCTCCGGTTCACCTGCTTCATTCAGGTTAATTCGATTCCATGCAATTACGGCAACATCAGGAACGATCGAACGCCCGCCGAAGGTACATCGCAACTCAGGTAAAGCTGTATAATCAACAGTGTGGCTGTCAACCTCAGCTAAAAGACGTTTTTGTAGGATAGAGTGTCGAGTCTTAGGCGTAGGTTTCTGAATTGCGACTCCATGCAAGTATTCCCATGCTGGAGAATCCTCCAAATATGGCAATTTGAGGAAATCTTCAAGGGTGATACCCTGAGTTAAGGAAGTCGTCATCGGTTCAAGCAAAGGTTTTTTTTGTGACTTTATTATAAATCTCTGACTAGATTATACTCTGTCTGATTGATTCTGTCCAAG
>NZ_SFBY01000382.1:0-6012 GCF_007095505.1 Microcystis sp. M_QC_C_20170808_M3Col | reverse complement strand
TCAGACTTAAGCAATTAAGCGTTTTTCGCTATCTGCGTCAACCCCATTGACGCGACCACCCTAAAAAAGTGGCGTGGTGAGGAATCGCCGTCCGTTTTACGGCGGCGAGGATGTCAATCAGGAGGCACTCATGCAAAAGGCAGCTTTGTTCTCCCCACACCCCAGACCCCAGACCCCACACCCCACACACCCTACACTACACCCCGCCTAAGGAACCCTGGGAGGAGGATTAAGGTCAACTGGGAACATTGATTTGAAAAAATCGGTGATCATGTTATTCTCTGAGTGTGTTGTGTGAGGAAAGGAATCGGCCATGGTAGCTTCTCTATCGTATCAAAATGGACAAAAAGCTCGATCGCATCCCCTGTTATCCTTAACGGGTTTAATCGAATTACCGCCATCCCCCCTGTTTGGCACGGACGGAATTCGCGGCCAAGTGGGAGAATTATTAACTGCCCCCCTAGCGCTACAAATCGGATTTTGGGCAGGACAGGTATTAAAAAATCAAGCTGGTGTCACCAAACCGGTGATTATCGGTCAAGATTCGCGTAATTCCAGTGATATGTTAGCCAATGCTATCACTGCGGGTTTAACTTGGGCGGGAATAGAAGTCTGGCAACTGGGATTATGTCCCACTCCCTGCGTCGCCTACTTAACCAGAGAAAGCGAAGCGATGGGGGGGATCATGATTTCTGCCAGTCATAATCCCCCCGAAGACAACGGCATTAAATTTTTTGACAGCAGCGGTTTAAAATTATCCGGCACTTTAGCCGGACAGATAGAAGCGGGTTTAAGAGGCAATTTAGAATTAGCGGATAACTCAGTAAATTGGGGAAAAGCGACTTTTTGTCCCGAATTAATCCAAAAATACTATCAAGCTGTGATTGCTTCCGTCGGGAAGGATATTAACCTATCGGGATTAAAAATAGTTTTAGATCTAGCTTGGGGGGCAGCCGTTAACCTAGCACCTTTAGTATTCCAAACCTTGGGGGCGGAAGTTATCTGCCTACACGATCGAGCCGATGGCGATCGCATTAACGTTAATTGTGGTTCTACCCATTTAGAAAGCTTACAGGCGGCGGTGATTAATCAGCAAGCGGATTTAGGGTTTGCCTTCGATGGCGATGCCGATCGGGTCCTAGCCGTGGATAGTCAAGGTAGAGTAGTAGATGGCGATTATATCCTCTATTTTTGGGGTCGTTCCCTCTTAGAAGCCGGACAGCTACCGGATGGGTTATTAGTAGCAACGGTGATGGCTAATTTAGGTTTTGAACGCGCTTGGCAAAAACTGGGGGGTCAATTATTGCGGACTGCCGTGGGCGATCAGCACGTTCAGGCGCAAATGTGGGAAACTGGAGCCATGCTAGGGGGTGAACAATCCGGTCATATACTCTGCCATCATTACGGGGTTTCCGGGGATGGAATGCAAACCGCTCTACATTTAGCGGCTTTAGTGCAGAAATCGGCGGTTTCCTTGGCTAACTTAGTCGATCATAGCTTTGTCACCTATCCGCAGATTTTACGCAATGTGCGGGTGGAAGATAGAGAAGTGCGACGTAATTGGCAGCAATGTGAACCTTTGCGGCGAGAAATCCTCAAAGCTGAGACAGCTATGGCAGAAAAAGGCAGAATTTTGGTGCGCGCTTCCGGGACAGAACCCTTAATTCGGGTGATGGTGGAAGCAGAAACCCTAGAATTAGCCAATTTTTGGACAGAAAGGCTAGTGGAAGCGGTGCGAAACTATCTTTTGTAGTCGATCGAGGGGGACAGGGATTATAATGCCCTTAGCCTAGCCTAGCAAGGGATAATTATGACCGGACTAAGTATCGATCGCCAGAAAAAAAAGCATAAACAGGGCCAAACAAAAGCTGATAGTCCCCCGCTTAACATCAAAGAGAAACTTGCCCTCAAAAAAGAAGAAAGGCAAAAGAAACAAAAGTTAACGGGGTTGATTATTTTTGCCATTTGTGTGGGAATTTTGCTCGGATTACCCCTCAGCTTATTATTTGATGCCAAGATAGGAGCTGCAGTAAGTTTAGTCTTGATTTTAGGAGTTTTCTCCTTTAGCTATCCTCGCATGGCTCTTTGGGCATTTATTATCTATGTCCCCTTCACTGGCACTATTATCTATTGGTTGGGAGGTAGTCCCATCCTGCAGATCAGTAAAGATATCTTTTATCTACCCGCTTTAATCGCCTTAGTTTTAGAATGTCGAAAAAAGCAATTACCAATTATTGTCCCCAAACAATTAGGTACAACCCTATTATTAATCTTTGTTTTCTGTGTAGTCTGTCTATTAGCCGTCAATTTGCAGAGACAATTTCTGCCTACTTGCGATTCCGTGGCTGGGATGAGTATCTTTAGGGATGGTCGTTTGCGCGAGATTCCCTGTCGGACAGGTGAGACTTTTCTGCAAGGAATATTAGGATTTAAAGTTTTGCTGGGTTATGTCCCCTTGATCTTCTGCACTTATTACTTAATCAAAGACAAACCGACCCTATTATTTTTTAGTCGTCTCTTAGTGACTTTAGTAATTATTTGTTGTGTTCTAGGACTAATGCAATACTGGATGCTGAAAACCGGTCGTTGTGTAGGAACTAGAGGCTACGTGGCTGATACACTATTCAAAGCCACCTTAGAGGCGAGGTGTTTGGTCGGTGGGGCATTAGTGTATAGTCCGGAAGTGAATATGATCCGCCTACCAGGTACGTTTGTTTCCCCCTGGCACTGGGCTTGGTTTTTGGTCTCTAGTGCGGTAATTTGTTATGCCAGTGCCTTTAGTGAAATTTCCCAAAAATGGCGACTAGCAGCTCTGGTGGGTTTAACCCTAGTTTTTATTAATGCAGTGATCTCTGGGCAAAGATTAGCTTTCTTTGCTGTACCGACGATTATTGGTCTGATGACGATTCTTACAGGACAAATCGCTAACTTAAAAAGATTTTTGCCGATCATTTTTGCCGCCACTTTACTTCTAGCTATCGGTTTTTCTTTTCTTAACCCGGATTTTGTCCAACAACGCTACGATAGTGCTGTCAGCCGTTGGCAACAGAGTCCCCCCACCGCTTTTATTCAAGAACAGTTGGATTTTGCTATCCGTAATCAGGGCGGTATTTTAGGTCGTGGACTCGGTGTGGCCACAGCTTCTGCTAGGGTTTTCGGTGATATTTCCTTTGTGGAAACCTATCATAGTAAAGTTTTATTCGAGTTGGGATACATTGGTTTTGCCTTGTACATGATATTCATGACCCACCTAGTTTATCTGGCCTTCCGCACCTATCGTTCCCTCAAAGATCCGACTCTGCGAGGTTTTGCCGGTAGTTATTGGGTTTTGCTGCTCTTTGTTGCCTATCTTCCCTATTGGTATGCCCTCGATACGGATCCTGTGGGCGTTTATTACTGGATATTTGCGGGCGTAATTTTTAGATTACCCGTGATCGAAAAACAGGAAAAAGAAGCCAAAATTCTGGCGGGAGAAACCGCCACAAAATCCTCCAAAAAGAGCTTAAATTTTAAACGCAAAGGTGTTTCTTTGGCTTGAAATATGGGTTTTGGGTTTTAGGGGGGTCACTGCGTGCGCGTTGCGGGGGGTTTTAGTTGAAATTCCCCCATCCCCCATCCCCTATCCCCTATCCCCTATCCCCTAATCCCTACCTATCCCCTGCTATGAATTTTCCTTCGATTTCTGTCATCATACCCACCTATCGACGCGAAGAGCCTCTTAAAGATACCCTCGATGACCTACTCAAACAAGATTACCCCGATTTTGAGGTATTAGTTATCGACCAGACCGCTACCCACAGCCCCGCCATACAATCCTATCTGGAAAATCTGGCTAATCAGCACAAAATTAGCTGGTATCGTCTGGATTGGGCGAGTTTACCCGGTGCGAGAAATTATGGAGTCCGTCGCGCCCAAGGCGATATCGTTCTTTTTATCGATGATGATGTGCGGCTACCGGATAATTATCTCAAAGCACATAGTGAGAATTTTGTCAAGAACCCTGAGATAGGTGTAGTGGCAGGTCGGGTATTCGATCGCATGAAATTGGGTGACTCCCAAAAAATGGCGACAGATACCGGCAAACCCTACGAAATCGACTTTTTACCCCCCCAAGCCATGGATCCGGGCATTGCTTGGTATTACATCGATCTTGTCCACACCACTAAACCCCAGCAGGTAATCTCGGCCCGGGGCTGTAATATGTCTTTCCGGAAGGATATATTTACGAAATACGGCATTTGGTTCGATGAACGCTTTCGTGGCAGTGCCGTGCGCGAGGAATCGGATTTTTGCTTAAGGTTACGCCGGACTCCCTATCATGTATGGTACGATCCCACCGCTTATCTGGTTCATTTAGGCGAAGAAACCGGCGGCTGTCATGATATTAGCACTCGTTCTTTGAGTTATCAGACGACTTTTTATCATAATCACTTTCTGATGGCCCTGAAAAATCTCACTCCCGCTCAACAATTGCGACTCTATGCTAAATTATTTGATTGTCACGTTCTTGGCAATCCTCCCTGTAATAAGGGTGGTTCCCCGATGAAAATCCTTTCTAGAGGAATTTTTTATAGTTTAGGTTTTCTTGATGCTCTGAAAACTCAAGTAAAGTCCCTCTGGAATGATGGCCAAATTTATACAAAACTAGATAATCTATGAAAATTTTAGTCGCTAGTCATACCTATGTCGTTGATCTCAACTGTGAGAAACTGCGCGCCCTGACAAGATTAAATCCCAATATTGAAGTTACTATTGTTGTTCCCCAACGTTGGCAACCAGGAGGAGTCCAAAATAAAATCATTGAAAGTCAACCGAAAATAGCCGACAATTTCCGAGTCATTCCTATCTCTAATTTTAGCCAGAATAACCAAGCTTTATTAACTTTTGGTACTGATATAATTCCTTTATTGCAAAAATTTAGACCCGATATTATTCAAGTGGAACAGGGTTCTAAATCTCTCGCTTATGCTCAATTTATTACTCTGAATCGTCTCTTAAATCTCCGGGCTAAAAATGTATTTTTTACTTGGTGGAATCTTCCCTATACTCCTAAATTTCCCATCTCTTGGTTAGAAGCTTATAACCTGAAAAATACCGATGGTTTAATCGCTGGTAATCAGGACGGGGTAGATGTTTTAAAAGAACGGGGTTACAGGGGTAAATACACCGTTTTACCACAATTAGGAGTGGATGAAGTTCTTTTTTCCCCCAGCAAGCAACCCGATTTAGCCCGATCTTTAGGCATTGAAAACGATGAATTCGTGATTGGTTTTATCGGTCGTTTTGTGGAAGAGAAAGGCATTCTAACGCTGATTAAAGCTGTAGCTAAATTAACAGGTAAGTGGAAATTATTACTGTTAGGTCGGGGAATCCTGAAAGATAAAATAGTCAGCGAAGCTACAGCCGCAGGAATAAGCGATCGCTTGATGATAGTGGAAAGTGTTCCCCACGATCAAGTAGTTAATTATATTAACCTGATGAACACTTTAGTTTTGCCTTCAGAAATCACCTATCAGGTCAAAACCTTAACGGCCGTCGGTTGGAAAGAACAATTCGGTCATGTCTTAATTGAAGCTATGGCCTGTCAGGTTCCTGTTATTGGTTCTGATTCGGGAGAAATTCCCTTTGTTATTGCTGATACGGGTTTAATGTTTCCCGAAAAAGATGGGGAGGCACTGGCTAAATCTATACAAACTCTCTTAGATAATCCCAGCTTCGCTCAAGAATTAGGCCAGAGGGGTTATCAGAGAGTAATGACCAATTATACTAATAAAGCCCTCGCTCAAAAACAATTGGATTTCTATCAACAATTACTCCCTCGGTGATGGGAAGTGGGGTGTAGGGAGAAGGGTGTGGGGAGAGGGAAGTGGGGAGACCACTTCGTGCGCGTTGCGGGGTAGGGCTGTTTCATTCTCCCATCAGAATATCAAAAGTAAAAGCGATCACTGTCTTTGTAAAATGAAAAGTGACCGCCAACTTTTAAAATATATGTTGAGCTTAATAGAAAAACTG
>NZ_SFBY01000381.1:0-21235 GCF_007095505.1 Microcystis sp. M_QC_C_20170808_M3Col | reverse complement strand
ATTTCGTCTCTGCTTAATCCTTTTCCAGTTTGCTTGTAAGTTTCAGATGTCAAGTTTAGGGCGTAATTGTAAAACCATCTAGCACAGCCAAACGACTTGGCAAGCAAAACTGATTGCTCGCTTGTCGGATAGATTCTGTACTTAAACGCTTTTAACATCTTGTTTACCAGACTATATTTACTATGTTAAACTATGCAAGGCTAAACTGTCAAGGATTTAATCGTGCTTTGCGGTTCTATTCTGGTCGGGGTTTCATCCCTTCAGTACGAGGATCTTCACCCCGACATCTGTGATAAATTGGGTTATGTGTGCAAAGGAGTGAGCGAGTGGTGTTTAGTATCGAACCAAAAATTATCAATCCGCCCAAAAACCGTCATGATTATCAATTGTCGGAAGTAATTCGCTATCGTGCTTGGGTAGAGATCGATCGCTCGGCATTACAACAAAACGTGCGAAAAGTCAAGGCCTTATTAGCCCCAAAAACGGAATTAATGGCGGTAATTAAAGCTGATGCTTACGGACACGGGGCAGTTAAGGTGGCTAACAGCGTTTTAGAAGCCGGAGCGCAATCTTTAGCCATCGCGACTATTGGGGAAGGTATCGAACTACGGGAAGCGGGAATCGTTGCCCCAATTATGATTTTAGGGGCAGTGAATACCCCGGAAGAAGTGGCAGCCTTAGCCCATTGGCAATTGCAGCCCACCCTGGTACAAATCGAACAGGTGCAAATTTTTGCCACCGTTATGAGACGCTTAGAGCAGCGGCTGCCGGTTCATATCAAACTAGATACGGGGATGTCTCGCTTAGGTACACCATGGCAAAACGGTACAAAATTCGTCGAACAGGTTTTAGAGGCTCCTAACCTGAAAATTGCCAGTATATACTCCCATTTTGCCACGGCTGACGATCCCAATCCCGAAATCATGCAGTTACAACGGCAAAGATTCCAACAAGCGATCGCCGAGCTAAGATCAAAAGGTTATCATCCCCCCTGTCTGCATTTAGCTAACTCTGCCGCTACTCTAAGCGATCGATCTCTGCACTACGATCGAGTTAGAGTCGGATTAGCTCTCTACGGTCTTTATCCTGCCAATCATCTCACCGATAAAGTCCCTTTGCAACCCGTCCTGCAAGTAAAAGCGCGCATTGCCCAAGTCAAAACTATTGCCGCCGGTTCGGGAGTGAGTTATGGTCATCAGTACATAGCGGCAAAAGACACTCGTATTGCTGTGGTCGGTATCGGTTACGCGGATGGAATTCCCCGCAATCTCTCCAATCGTTTAAAAGTATCCCTGAGAGGACGTTTAGTACCCCAAATCGGCGCGATAACCATGGATCAGTTAATGATTGACGTGAGCGAGATTCCGGACGTAAAAACAGGGGAAATCGTCACACTTATCGGCAAAGATGGCCCACAGTGCATTACCGCCGACGATTGGGCGCGGGATTTAGGTACGATATCCTGGGAGATTCTCTGCGGTTTTAAGCATCGTTTGCCGCGAATTACTATTAGCAATGGGTAATTATGGCGGTGATCTTAAAAAATGTCAATTGGCGGCAATTCTCACTGTTGAATGACTGGTGAGATGTGTAATTAACTTTGCTTAGGCACTTACCGTTGTCGATTGCGATCGCTAATTGCCAGTCTAGATTAGGGGATGAATTCTCTGGCGCTTTAGGTTAGAATAAACAGGGTTAATCGACGGCAACTGATTAGTTTTACCCTAGAGGCAGCGATGACTATAAGCAACGATT
Source organism: Microcystis sp. M_QC_C_20170808_M3Col (assembly GCF_007095505.1). NCBI lineage: Bacteria > Bacillati > Cyanobacteriota > Cyanophyceae > Chroococcales > Microcystaceae > Microcystis > Microcystis sp. M_QC_C_20170808_M3Col. Next base: position 19,480 of record NZ_SFBY01000381.1, on the reverse strand, counting down.
TCCCCTTACCCCCCGGCAGTTTTGGATTACCCCTATTAGGAGAAACAATCGCTTTTTTGACCGATCGAGATTTTGCCAGTAAACGTCATAATAAATATGGTCAACTTTTCCGTACTCATATTTTTGGCAGTCCCACGATTATTTTATCCGGTGCCGAAGCTAACCGGTTTCTCCTCAGCAACGAGAACAAATACTTTGCGGCAACTTGGCCCAAAAGTACCAAAACTCTCCTAGGCAGCGCATCTTTAGCGGTGCATACAGGAGATGTCCACGCTTCCCGTCGTCGCTTAATCTATCAAGCTTTTCAACCCCGGTCCCTAGCAAGTTATATCCCTACGGTAGAAACAATTACCGCTCACTATTTAGAGCGTTGGCAAACCGCAAAAACCCTGTCATGGTATCCTGAATTAAGAAACTATACTCTCGATATCGCCTGTAAATTATTTGTCGGTCTTGACCAGGGTTCTGCTACCAAATTAGGAGAAGCTTTTGATACTTGGTGTGCGGGATTATTTAGCCTTCCCCTTCCCCTTCCCTGGACAGCTTTCGGCCAAGCATTACGCTGTCGAGAAGAATTACTGCAAGCGATCGAAACTATCATTTTAGAAAGACAAAAAAATGATGACCCAGGCCAAGATGCTCTTGGTATTCTTTTACAAGCTAAGGACGAAAACGGTCAAAGTTTATCCTTAGCGGAATTAAAGGATCAAGTGCTATTATTACTCTTTGCCGGTCATGAAACTTTAACCTCTGCTATCGCCACTTTCTGCCTACAAATGGCACTGCATCCCGATATTTTTCAGCTTGTCCTTGAGGAAATAACTAATTTTGATCTATCGACTCCTTTAAGCGTTGATACCCTCAAACAGATGACCTATTTAGATCGCGTTTTAAAGGAAGTTTTACGTTTTACTCCCCCCGTGGGAGGAGGATTCCGTCGGGTAGTAGAAGACTGTCAATTTAACGGTTATCATTTGCCGAAAGGATGGGTGGTGCAGTATCAAATCACCAATACTCATAAAGATAATAATATTTATTCTCATCCTGAAACCTTCGATCCCGATCGCTTTTTAGCCGAGGAAAAACCCTACGGATATATCCCTTTTGGTGCGGGATTACGCGAATGTATTGGCAAAGAATTCGCTCGTTTAGAGATGAAAATTTTAGCCGTCCGTTTAGTAGAAAAATACGATTGGCAATTACTCCCCAATCAAGATCTCACCCTCACCGCTATCCCCACTCCCCATCCTCGCGACGGTTTACAAGTCACCTTTAAACCCCGATAAAAAAACTTTAAAAACAGTTTAGCGTTTTGCTCAGAGCCGTGAAATAAATTTCACGGCCTTTCGCTGGAACTAAGCTGAACAGAGGTTAATCGGCAGCGGGTAAAGCTTTCGATAATTCTCCATTTTGCTGATGATTTGGTGTATCGAATTCGAGAACTAAGTAACGAATTAAACGCGCTAGGGATTTTTGTAGCAAACCTTCAGCAATTTTTTGTCCCATCTGTTGGGTTTCGGGTTTAGCGATTAGTTTAGTCATCACTGGCACCATAGCCATGGCATCGAATCCTTTCGTTTCCTGTAAAATACTAAAGATGTTGCGAAGATGCTCAAAAGTCTTAGCATCACCTAATAATTCTGGGGGAGTTTCTTGCACCGCTAAACCCACCTGTTCCCGGAAATTAACCGTGAGATTAAACCAAGTGCGACGACCGAAGTTATCGAGAGCATTTACTAACTCATTCACTAATTTTTCGCGGATAAATATACCCCTGTCTGAAAGGAGAAAATCTAGCGCTTGATCGGTGACTTTATCAAAGTTAAAATCATTAGAATCTTTAGCATTACGCAAGAGATTTTCTAAACGATTCCAGCGAAAAGTACCGTCTTTAAACAATAAATCCCGCAGGGAATCTCGCAACTCCGTGGAAGGATCGGTGAGCAGACGTTTAGCAATATAAGGATAGGCTTTGCTAAGTACCTTAAAATTAGGATCGATGCCAATCGCTATTCCCTCTAAAGTCACCATTGAGCGAATAATCAGGGCATAATAGGCGGGAACTCGAAAGGGAAACTCATACATCATCGCCGACATTTTATCGGTGATACTTTTAAAGTTTAATTCTGCCACACTCGCCCCTAAAGCATTACCAAAAACTTCCGAAAAAGCGGGAACAATTGGCTCTAAATTGGTAGTTGGTGACAGGAAGTCTAACTTAACGTAATCCTTGGCCAAAGACTCAAAATCCCGGTTGACTAAATGCACCACCGCTTCGATTAAACCGTAGCGTTGATAGGGTTCAATATTGCTCATCATGCCGAAATCAAGATAAGCTAATTTACCGTCGGGAGTCGCTAATAAATTACCCGGATGGGGATCCGCATGGAAAAATCCGTGTTCAAGTAATTGACGCAAAGAACACTGCACCCCCACATTAACTAAGTGGGTGGCATCAATACCCTGAGCTTGAATTTCTTTGATATTAGTTAATTTTGTGCCGTCCACCCACTCCATGGTTAAAACCCGTCGCCCAGTATATTTCCAGTAGATTTTGGGGATGTAAATTTCGGCAATATGACCATAAAGTTGAGCGAATTTTTCGGCGTTTTGTCCTTCGTGCAGATAATTAATTTCTTCAAAAATACGAGCGGCTAATTCGTCGGTAATTGCCACTAAATCGGAGCGAAGTCTTTTAATATTACCTTTCACCCAAGTCGCCAAACTACGCATGATATACACATCTAAAGTTATACAGCGAATCAAATCGGGACGCTGTACTTTAACGGCGACTCTCTCTCCGGTTTTTAATTTACCTTTGTAAACTTGTCCTAGGGAAGCTGCCGCTATGGGATTGGGGGATAATTCTGCGTAAATTTCCCGGGGAGAATAACCTAATTCTTCCTCGATAAAACGATAGGCAATTTCGTTAGGAAAAGAGGGTATTTGATCCTGGAGAGTGGTTAATTCTTCTAAATATAAAGGCGGTACTAAATCAGGCCTGGTAGAGAGAGCTTGACCGATTTTAATATAGGTCGGTCCCAATTTGGTCAACATTTCCCGCAATTGTACGGCCCGTCTAATTTCATTTTTTGGCGATTTTCCCCGCAGTTTATCCCACCAGATACCGATGACAAAAGATAAAACCGGTAGGGCAATTTCGATTAATCTCCCCACAACGTCTAGAGGTCGCCCACGGTAATAGTCGTTAATCACTTGGGGATTGTAGCGCCAACTCTCGGCTACGTTGTCATCCATGGGGCCGATATCTTCCCGATGCTCTTCGGGAATATGGACGGGCTGCACTTCAACGGTAATCGCTTCTGGGTTTTGCGTCTCTGGGGAGATCATCTGTTCGGACATAGTTCGGTGACGGGGCAGGGTGATTTGTAAACTATTGTAACAAGTATCGGCTTTCTGCCCGATCTTGTTTCTGTCTCCCTAGTTCTATGCTCAGGTTCGCCGTCAACTTTCCCCTGGTTATCCGTATTTTTGACGATTTCGAGGCTGATACTGCCCTGATTATCCTGAACCTAGGTGTCAAAAAATAGCGCGGTAATTTGGCTGGTTTCTAGGACTTTGTTAAATAAACTAGGGTCTGCTGACCGATAACTCAATTCACTGCTAATAATCAGAAGTTAAATTAGCTAAGTTAATCATTAATATTACCTCTCAAAGTATTCTACAATAGCTCTCGCTATCGATTCTGCACCATCTTTAGCCAGTTTAACCTTTAGTCGTGGCGGTTGGGGGGCTTGCCGTAAAAAGTCCCAATTACCTTGAAAAAATTCTTCACTGCTAATAATTTGATGATCACTATAATCTTGGATTCCAGCCAATAAAATCGCTGATTCGGCGAAACCTTCTCGAGTGAGGGAAACAATCGGAACCTCTAATTTTAAAGCCTCGGCAAAGGTACTATATCCCGGTTTGGAAATAATTCGATCGCACAGGGGCATAAAATCCACGGGACGATAGCTCCGATCCGGTTTATCCTGTAAGCGGACTAAATTGGGCAATTCGGGCGCGTTTTTTTCAAAAGTGATAAATTGCCAATCGGGAAAACTGGCGAGGTTATCATAGGGAATTGCTTCTAATCCTAACCCACCAAAACTCAATAAAATAGTTTTTTCTTTAGGGGCATTTAGCTTAAATTCCTGTCGCAATTGTTCTTCACTGTAGCGGGGTGTACCTCCGGTTAAACCTGCCTCGCTAACATGGGGAAATGCTGTCATTGCTTCTGCTAAAGGCAGTTTAAATAAGCGATCGCATTGATTATAACAACGACTAATCCAATCACTAATACTGGCGAATTCTTCACCCCAATCACGATAGATAAAATCCCAGCCAAAGTTACCAATCATCCAACAAGGAAGCCCCGCACTTTTGGCAATTAGTGCCGCTAAAGGCGGTAAATCGGCCACAACTAAACCGACACGATTAGTTTTAATAAAATTAACTTCACTGGCAATAATTGCCCTTGATTGAGCAATTATTTGTTCTAATTTTTCTTTAGTAGCTAATTTATCCATCGTTAAACTATCCGATTGGATTACCCCCACATCAAACCCCCGGTGTCTTTGAATATATTCTCCTGATATGTAGGAATCTAATAACCAGCGCGGAGCAGTGGTGACTAATATCGGCAAAATTTCGGGATTAAGTTCAATAATATTAGCTACTACCGAAGCAGTGCGGACAGCATGGCCAAAACCATGATTAGTAACGGCAAAATAAACAACAGGACGAGACATAAATATCAAGTAAGGTGACAATAATAAGCGAGAAATTTTGTTTTTTAGACTGTAGATAATAATTACCCTTAATTTTAGGGAGGCAAATGAGGCAGGATATAAATACTAGCAAAAGCATAATATTCCGCTCCCAGTTGACAAGCTTCTTGCAGTAAAGATAAAGCCTCCGAGTCTCCTTGTTTTGCTAAACGTAATAATGCTAACAACTTTTTAATATATTGACTACGATGGTTGATTAATTCTTTTCGTCCACGCAGACCATTGAGATCAAAAATATCTTCAACAATTGTACCACGTTGATCTCGACCATAAACACTGGCTAATTTTGCCATTTCATCCCAAACAAATTTCAGATGTGTATTCGGATCCGTTACTCCATCCGTGGGGTCTATTAATAGAGGATTTCCCGTGATATCATCTAGAGGAAAATTTGTGCCTTTGTGATTGGCATCATTACATTTATCACAAGAGAGAAGTAAATTTTTCCAAGTAAAAGTCAGATCAGGATACTGGCTTTTTGGATAAAAATGTTCGATCGCTCCATAGGTGACAACTGTAATTTTGCTTTCACAGTAAGCACATTTGCCATTAAACATCCTGACTAATGCTTCTTTAACTTGCTGATGACGGTATTTATTTTGTGCTTGGTTAATTTGAGCTTTACTTGCCTTGTTGTTTGATTGTATTGATTCTAAAGCCTCTAGCCAACGATCGGCATTTTTAGCTAATACGGGTGGCTCTGATATTCTGGTGACAGGAATCAAGATAAACGCTCCTCTAGTAAAGCATCAATTCGGGATTCTAAACTGTCAGGTTGACTAATTTCGCTAAAGGGTTTAACTTCTTGAACAAATAATGACAGTTGTTCATATTCTCGCTTTTCTTCTGCTGCCAGATTTTTATTTTTACGATTTAGTTGGTGGTAACGCTTAATTTTATTTTCTGTATCAGTGGGATAGGTTGATTTCAAACCAAAAGCAGCACTTGTTAAAGTACGATCAACATTGGCAGCTAATTCTAAATAAGGAATTTCTACAATCTCTAATTCACCCGCTACCAGATCGATTCGTAGGGTTAAAGAATTTGTCCCTGCACCGGCAGCGATTAAAGGACTATGGGTAGCAACAAAGAATTGAAGCTTGGGAAAAACTTTCTGTAACCATCCAGCAATTTCCCTTTGCCAAGAGGGATGTAAATGAATATCTAACTCATCGATTAAGACAACTCCAGAAGCTTCTGTGGGGTTATCTAGATCGGGGAAGGATTGTAATAATCGCCAAATTAAATCCCCGGCTAAAGCAATCATACTCCGAAAACCATCAGATAAACTAATGGTTGGAACTTTTTGACCGTTAACTAGAAACTGAATCAAGCCATCGGCAGTTACTTCAGCAATTTCTACATTACCGGGTAACAGTTTAGTAATTGCTTCTTCGCCGATTTTTTTCATTTGTTTGGCTTGACTATCTTCAGGATTTTTGGCTATTCGATAATCTAAATACACCATCCATCTCTCAAAAGAACTTAAAGATGTATCCTCATGAAATTGGCTGAAAAAGTTGCTAGAGCGTTTCGGGGGTTCAAGACTAGGAATGATCACTTGACTCACTCTTGTCAAACGACGGAAAGCTCCATAACCGACGGCAAACCAACCCTTATTATCGGAGGCAAAAGCATTGGCGCGCAACCAACTTAAAACTTTGCTATTTGCTTCGATTAATGCTGGCTCTGTATAAGTTTGTTTGTCCTTACTTCCTCCCACCTCTAACCTTTCCGTGCCTGTAACAAAATAGGAATAAGAAAAACTTTGTCGATTGCCAAATTTTCCCGTATCCCCCTCTTCTTGATGAAGCACTGCGGTTAATTTACCCGGTGTTTTAGGATTACATATCCAACCAGTCGGACGTGGTAATAATTCTTTGGCTGCTTCTGGTCCCGCGAGCAGCAAAGCTAAAGCCTGTAGAATCGTGCTTTTTCCTACTCCATTTTCTCCCAATAAAGTGATCCAATGGTAAGGTTTAGCTCGCCAACGACGTTGATTATTAGGATTACTAATAAATTTAATCTCTTGATTCTGGAAGCATTTAATGTTTTCGAGTTTTATACTTTCAACCCACATCGACATTCCCCCAGAGAATAACAGCGATCGATAAAATTCTAGCTTATCTGGCCACATCTAGCCCTTTTTGGCCTTCATCTCTAAATCAAGTAAAAAACCCTCTCTTGGGGGAGAGGGTAAAGTGGGGTTTAGGAATTTTCCTCTAATCCAAAGACGCGATTAAAAGCTTTCAAGACTTTATAACCAGAATCGATCGATTCTAGCGGATCTTTCCGCAAACGGTGACGTAAACAGAGAACAATTACCCGACGGATATCATCTACAGTCACAGTTGTCCGTCCTTCCAAAGCGGCCAGAGCTTTAGCGGCGCGATTGGTAACGATATCGCCGCGCAATCCATCCACGTCCAACTCGGAACAAACCTCGGAAATTTTCACCCGCAGATCATAATCAAGCTCCACAGAAGGCAAAAGATTCTGGGCCTCCACTAACTTTCTTTGCAGTTCTTCCTGTTCTAAGTTGTATTTCTCTAAAAACGAGAGAGGATTGCCATCAAATTCCGCACGCTGTTCCACGATTTTGACCCGTAGAGGTGGTTCTTTGACGGTGTGAATCTCGGCGTGCATTCCGAAGCGATCGAGCAGTTGTGGGCGCAATTCTCCCTCTTCTGGGTTGCCCGATCCCACCAAAACAAACCGGGCCGGGTGACGGATGGAAATTCCTTCCCGTTCCACCGTATTCCAACCACTAGCGGCCGAATCCAATAGCACATCGACGAGGTGATCGTCAAGTAAATTAACTTCATCCACATAGAGAATGCCGCGGTTAGCTTTGGCCAGCAAACCCGGTTCAAAAGCTTTTACCCCTTCTGACAGGGCCTTTTCGATGTCAATTGTGCCACAGACCCGATCCTCCGTCGCACCGAGGGGCAGATCTACCATAGTGACTTTTTTCTTGGCAATGGCCAACGGGATGGCCTCGTCCACCCTTTGCCGCACCTCATCGCTCATTAAATCGGGATCATTGGGGTCAGAATTAAAGGGATCGTTAGCAACTACGTCAATTTCTGGTAAAAGGTCAGCTAAAGCCCTAATTGTGGTGGATTTTCCCGTACCTCGATCCCCCATAATCATCACCCCGCCAATTTTGGGGTCGATGACGTTGAGCATTAGGGATAATTTCATTTCTTCCTGGCCGACAATAGCGGTGAAGGGAAAAACCACGCGGCGAGTTTTCGGAGGAGCTTGGGGAGTCACGGTCATAAGTGGATTCAAAAGTCAATAGTTTTTGAGTAAAGAATTATATCTAGTGGGGATTCTAGCCGTCAGCTTTCAGCAAAGCTTTATTATTGTAAGTCTTTTTTCCTGCTTTTTAAGATCCAGCGCCAGAGGGGATGACCCGGCCCTTTGGCCCGAATTTTCTGCACCTGTTGCTCTAAGCGCAGTTTTTCTCTGGGGGAAAGTCCTAAAATAATATTGCGACTTTGCCAGACTAACACTGCTCCTGTAATGGCAACACAAAAGGCTAGACCGATAGAAGCCCAGTAATTGAAAGCTAAAGCATATCTCACGGCTGTCCAAGTAAAATATTGCCGCATTAAAGCTATATCATCCCATAAAACCCATAAACTCGCCGAACCAATCACTAACCAACAACCCAACACGAATAACCAACGACCCCATACCGTCAGTCGATGTAATCTTTGGACTTGTTGCTGTAGTTCAGAATCGGCCATTTCAGTGAACATTGTGCATTAATCAGTGGAGGTGTGGGGTGATGGGGTGTGGGGTGTGGGGTGTGGGGTGTGGGGTGTGGGGTGATGGGGAAATGGGGTGATGGGGTGATGGGGAGAATCAATAAAGGTAGTCTATTGACAACTGCTCACTGATTACCACTGTCCACTGAAAACTCAAATCTGATAACTGATAACTGATAACTGATAACTGAATTATCCCTTGACAATTGCCCCAAAATCTGCTAGGACTCGGGCGTGATTTCGCAGTAAACCCAAGAGATTTAAACGATTGCGACGGACAGATTCTTTTTCTGCCATGACTAACACACTATTTTCGCCATCAAAAAAGTCAGCCACCAGGGGAGAAATTGCTGTTAAAGCAGTGACAAGACGCTGATAATCTCTTTGCTCTCTTGCGCTGATAGTTTCGGGAATTAGGGCAATTAAAGCGTCATAAAATGCTGGTTCCGAGGATTGTTCAAATAACTCCGTATCGATGATTGCCTTGATTTCTAGGGTAGTTGTATCTAAATCTCCTTTTTGTGCCAAACGGGTCGAGCGATTGACGGTTTCATAGATGTTGGCTAACTGACCATCCTGACGAATTTGGGATAAAAAGCGAGCGCGTTCACGGGTATCTAATAAATTTTCCAAAGCGCGAGACTTATACTCTGGATCGTTTTCCCCTAAAACTGCATTAACGAGATCGTAATCTATCCTCAAATCATCAATTAAGAGAGTTTGCAGACGTTGTAAAAAGAAATCTTTAATCAGATTGACTGGGTTGGGTTTATCGGGATGACTGGTGACAAAATCCTGAGCTATTTGCTCAATTAATGCCAAAAGATTGATATTAAAATCGGCTGACCAGATAATACTAATTATTGCATTGGCAGCCCGACGGAGAGCGAAGGGATCAGAGGAACCAGTGGGCAGCATTCCCAGTCCAAAAATACCGACTAAAGTATCTAAGCGATCGGCAATTCCCACCACTTGACCGGTGATTGTTTCCGGGAGTATATCCCCAGCATTGCGAGGCAGATAATGTTCAAAAATGCCCCGAGCAACTACAGCTGATTCACCGCTAATTAAAGCATATTTTTCGGCCATTACTCCCTGTAATTCGGGGAATTCGTAAACCATTTGGGTAACTAAATCCGCTTTACAAAGCATGGCAGTGGACTCTATATCACTGCGACTTTGTTCATCGAGATTTAACTGTTCGACGATCATCTGGGCAATTTCCATAATCCGATCGACTTTATCGCGCATGGTTCCCAATTCTTCTTGGAAAGTGACGGTTTCCAGTTGGGGAAGGAAACTATCTAAGGGTTCATCACAATCGGCAGTATAGAAAAATCTGGCATCCGCTAACCGCGCGCGGATAACCCTTTCATTTCCTGCGGAGATAATCTCAGATTTCTGGGGATCGCCATTGGAAATAGTAATAAAATAGGGGGACAAACCCTGGGGAGTTTTGACCGGGAAATAACGCTGGTGTGTCACCATCACAGTAATAATTACTTCTGAGGGTAATTCCAGAAATTCATCGTCAAATTTGCCGACAATTGCCGTGGGATATTCGACTAAGTTGGTCACTTCTGCTAATAAATCTGCGGGAATTTCTGCCACTCCCTCCAGTGTTTTGGCTAGGGTGGTAATCTGATCGGTAATTATCTGTTGACGCACTTGCGGATCCGCTTCCACAAAAATCGATCGCAAACTGGTTAAATATGCTTGGGGATGACTAATGGCTAAGGATTGTGGGTGTAGAATGCGATGACCAAAAGTTAATCGATCGCTGGTTAAAGTGGTAGAGCCATTAATTAATTCTAGGGGTAAAACTTCCCCATCAACTAAAGTTAATAACCAACGAATTGGCCGGGGAAATCTTAAGTCTCCATCTCCCCAACGCATAAAACGTCTTCCTTCCAAACGGGTAATCCATTGGGGAATTAATTCAGTTAAAATCTCGGCTGTTTGACGACCGAGAATCGTTTTTTCAATATAGACAAATTCTCCTTTGTCTGTGGCGCGAATTGAGAAAGCATCGGTGCTGACTCCCTGTTTTCGAGCAAAACCCTCACCAGCGGGGGTAATTTTGCCATTTTTGTAGGCGGCACTAACTGGCGGTCCTTTTATCTCCTCGCTGCGAGCTTCTTGATCCGTCGGTAATCCTGTGATTAACACGGCCAAACGGCGCGGGGTTCCGTAAACTTGAATAGCAGTCGCATCTAGAGATTCCGTCTCTAAACTCTTGCTAACTCTTTCCTGCAATTGTGCGATTGCGCTATCGACAAAATCTGCGGGTAGTTCTTCTGTACCGACTTCCAGTAAAAAATCCATCTGATTGATTGGCCGTGTTTATGCTTCACCGATCATCTAGGCTATCACAGAAGCCGTGTCCTTAGTTTTTGATCAGCTGTACTGCATTTAAACTGCATATTGGAAATTTTAGTACAAATGCTCAAACTTCCTCGACCTAGCTCTGGCGCTGCCCACTCTCCTATCCCTTTTAAACAGTATGTTAGTATAACTATATGGCGATACAATTGCATTAGCTTGGCTAAAGGGACAAAGTTGCTATCATATTTTATCTGTTATGTCAATAAAGTTATGAAACGATTTCTATTATTATTTTGTGTTCTCGTGAGTTTTTTGCTGTTTATCAGCTTTGAGATTGATTTTTCCTTGTCTGCACTAGCTCTAACTCGACAACAGCTAGAAGGGCCGGGGCAGCTGTTGTATCAATCCCGTCATAGTTTGCGCGATGATACAGGTAGTACTTGGCAGGTGGTGTTGTTCAAACGAATTAAGGATGGGGAAACCCTAGAAATTAGTTTGCGCTTGGTGGGATTTCCTGAAGGGATTGAGTTTCTCCATGGAGAAAGATTGACGATAACGACAGCTAAAGGCGAAATTTTAGCGGCTAAGGATGCTTTTGCCGAAAAATCACCAGCAGCTAACGTCGGTCAATACGAGATGCAGGATATCTTACCGCAGCTACCCGTTACTGAAGCGATCGAACTTTCCCTACCCCTAGAGGCTCCCCGTCATCTTAACATCCCGATTCCTGTACTTTTAGAATGGCAAAGTCTGCTTTTTTCGGCAAATGTTCGACTTTTTGGGTTAGGGTGAAAGATGCAGCAAATTGGAATCAGCGACGATGGGAAAGATTAATTTATTAGTCAGTGCCACCTCTGAGGATTGGATAGAACAGGCAATTAATAATTTAGGGATTATTCTGCTCGATCATTCCCATTGTGAGCGAAAAGCGGCAGGAGTGGCCTTAAATCTCATGTTTCGTTATCCTTCCTACGCTTCCCTCGTGCGGAAATTAACAGCGATCGCACAAGAGGAATTAGAACATTTTGAACAGGTAAATCAATGGTTAGATAAATGGGGAATTCCCCTCGCTCCCTTGAATTCTCCCCCTTATGGTGCTAAATTAAAGGCGCAGATTCGTCACCAAGAACCCGATCGCCTTTTGGATTCTCTGTTAATATCAGCTTTAATCGAGGCGCGTTCCCACGAAAGATTGGGTTTATTGGGAGAATATTGTCCTGATCCCGATTTAGGCAAATTTTATCGCAGTCTCATGGCTTCCGAAGCGCGTCATTATGGTATTTATTGGCTATTAGCAGCGGATTATTTTGAACGTACAGTGATCGAGCAACGCTTAGAAACCCTAGCGGCGATCGAAAGTGAGATTCTCACTACTCTGCACCCGGAACCTCGTATTCATAGTTGATTGCACTAATAGGGACAAACCCTATCTAAATTACTCGTTCAACTCAATTTCTCTCTTAGAAAAGGGTAAATCTTGATTAATTGCCTCAATTTCTTCCTGTTCCATTTGATTGATTTCCTGGATATAATTGCGGAGAATTTGAGTCATTTTGCCATGATAAAAACGGTGTAAACTGTGATTAGCAGTAGCGGGAAAACCCCGTCTTTTTTTATGTTGTCCTCCCGCACCGGGGTCAAACATGGTAATACCTTGACTAATTGCCCAATCGATCGGTTGATAGTAACAAGCTTCAAAATGTAAACAGTCGTACTCTTGAAAACTGCCCCAGTAACGACCATAAAGATTAGTATCTTTGCGAATACAAAAAGATAAACCCACCGGTTTAGTATCCTTTTCATTTTGGTAGGCAGTAATCAAAACCACTCGCTGACGATAATTCGGATATAATTGTTCAAAAAATTTCTGTGTCAGGTATTTACTTCCCCAGTAAAATTTATCACAGGTACTGCTATAAAACCGATAAATTAACGGGAATAAATGATGGGGAATTTCTTCAGCAGCCAGAGTTTTAATAATTAACCCCGCATTAGTCACTGCTTTCCGTTCCCGTTTAATATTGCGGCGTTGATTAGCATTAAAAACTGTCAGATAATCTTCAAAACTTTGAAAACCTTTGTTATTCCAAATATAACTATGATGTAACCAGGGAGTAAAGCCAAAATTTTCCATTAAAATTCGCCATTGGGGATCAACAAAAAGAAAATGACAACCCGACAGATGATTTTGGTCACAAAAATGATCGATCGCCGCTATCATTAAAGCAGTAATCTCCAGTTCATTTTCCCCCGGAGCAATTAAAAAACGATAACCCACCGCAGGAGTAAAAGGAGTCATTCCTAACAGTTTCGGATAGTATCTAATCCCCAAACGATGGGAAAGATCGGCCCATTGATGGTCAAAGACAAATTCACCGTAACTATGACTTTTAATATACAAAGGAGCGGCGGCAATTAACTCAGTACCGCGCCAAACTGTTAGATGAGCAGGTTGCCACCCCGCGCGTCCCGTGGCGCTGCCGGAAGTTTCGATATTATGTAACCATTCCCACTCTAGAAAGGGAGTAGTTAGGGGTTGAGCGAGAGCATCCCATTTTTGTTGGGGAATCTCACTCATTTTATCAATCCAAACGACAGAATATTGGGGTTTAAGCTGTTCTACCATGGGACAAGATAAGTCAACCTTTTTATTTAAGGTAATCTAGTTTTGAGATTTATGGGACTGCCGTTCAAGGGAATAATGTAAAAAAATTTCTTCTTCCAAGGTTTCCACGCTCAAAAGTCGTAATTTTCTGGCAGAATCAGCCATAAATCCGGTTCCTCCCAGGGGAGTTGCCGCTTTATTGCCTCCTAACAGCAACGGACAAATAGTTAGATGGATTTCATCGATTAAATCTTCAGCTAAAAGAGAGGCAATTAATTCACCTCCTCCCAGAATCGCCAGCTTTTTAAGACCTAAAACCGTAAATTGACTAAAAATAGCCTTCCAATCACCGCAGACTAAGACAAGCTCAAATAAACCCCGATTTTCCCATGCCGCCACTTTTTCCGCTGCCGTGATTAACCAGCGCGGGAAAGGCTGCTGAAAAAATTTCATCCGGGGATCAAGCTGGCCTGAATGAGAACAAACGATCTGTATCGGCTGCGGAGATAATCCCCGTTGTTGACGGTATGCGAGAAAATCGGGATGACGAATAGGAAGACTGGTGTGATAAGCGCGCAGGGTGTTAGCACCGAATAAAGCGGCATCCATGCGCGATAAATGTTGTTCTAGACGCATTTTATCGGTAGCCGAAGCAAATCTGGCCGCCGATTGGTATGCGTCGGCAATTTTACCATCGGCACTCATGGCTAAAATAACGGTGGTGTGAGGACGATTCATGGCAAATGATGAGGGATATCACCCGGTCTGATTGGTGAATAGGCTAGTATAGTCTGGAGTTTGATAGCAAGAATCAAACCGATTTCTGCCCATGTCTATCGGTCAATCCTCCTTTCGTCGTATTCTGCTCTCTCGCTTACTCCTAGTCAGTGTACCTGTACTACTAATGGGAGTTTATATTACCTATCGTAAGGCGCGATCGGCTTTTTTGGAAACAGCCCGTCAAAATCTCACCGAAAGTGCCATCAGAAAAGCAGACAATATTGAGCAATCAATTCAATTTTTGCAGGCTAATCTTATCACTGCGGGGGAAAGTCTGGTTTTAAAACAGGGAACCTTAGCCGAAAAAGAAGCTTTTTTACAACAATTCACGGCGCGGCTTCCTAATCAAATTAACTGTGTGGAATTAATTGATATTAAGACCAAGAAACCTTTATTAAATCGAGCCTGTGAACCAGAAATTATCAAAGTTTTGCCCCTGGAAAGATGGACAGAAAAACCGACTAGCTTTGCTGGGAATATCGAAAATATTTTAGTTAGAGGTTTACCCCGACAATTTCTAACTAAATCTCCCAATAATAATCGTCAATTAGAATTAGTTTTTGCCGTTCCCATCTACGATAATCAAGGACAATTACAATCTAGTCTGATTCTGCAAGCTTCTCTACTTTACGGTGAGAAGGTTTTACCCGGTTCTTTGTCAGGTTATCCCGTGGTTATTTCTGAAAATGGCATTATTCTCGCTCATCCCTATTTTCGTCGCATTGGTAGGCATATCAGTCAAGAAGCTGATGCTGAACGTCTCAATCTGATCATCGGTAATGCTATTAGAGGTCAACAGAGATTTCTCCATTTATTTTCTTTCGAGAAAGATGGCAAAGAATTAGTCGCTGGTTATAGTTCCCTCACCAGTCCAGTTACGGGAGAATCATCCCAAAAATGGATAGTTTTAGCCATTAGTCCCCTCTCCCAAGCTCTGGCTCCTCTACAACAAATTTGGGAGGCAATTTTTTATCTGATTTCTGGTTTATTATTAGCTTATTTAGTAGCTATTATACTGATCACTAGGGATTTAGCCATACCTTTAGAAAAACTGCGAGATTATGCCTTAAATGTTCAGAAAATTCCTTCACAAAATATTACACCACAAAACTTTAATATTCGAGA
This sequence comes from Microcystis sp. M_QC_C_20170808_M3Col, assembly GCF_007095505.1. NCBI lineage: Bacteria > Bacillati > Cyanobacteriota > Cyanophyceae > Chroococcales > Microcystaceae > Microcystis > Microcystis sp. M_QC_C_20170808_M3Col. Next base: position 4,076 of record NZ_SFBY01000381.1, on the reverse strand, counting down.
AATTAATCAGTTAGCCTCGGCCTTAGAGGAAATGCTCGAACGTTTACGCCTTTGGGGAGAGGAAATAGTTAAGAGTCGGCAAGAAGCGGAAAATGCTAATCAATTAAAAAACCAATTTTTGGCGAATACTTCCCACGAATTACGCACCCCTCTCAATGGTATTATTGGCTCAATTCGTTGCGTTATGGATGGATTTTGTAATAGTGAGCAGGAGGAAAAAGAATATCTGCAACAAGCGGATAATGCAGCTGTACATCTTTTGGAAATTATTGATGATATTCTCAGTATTGCTAAAATAGAAGCGGGCAAACTTTCTGTTAATCCTGAACCAGTAGATTTACACCAAATTATCAATGAAGTTATTAATTTACAAACAGCATCGCTGCCACGTAAGTGCTTAAAATTAAATTTACTTTTCTGTCCAGAAATTCCTATAGTCTGTGCTGATACCACTAAATTAAAACAGGTAATTTTGAATGTTATTTCTAACTCAATTAAATTTACTGATACAGGCACAATTTGTTTAATAACTCGCCTAGAAAATACACAGGCTATTATTACTATAATCGATACAGGAATCGGTATAGACCCCCAGCAACAATCAAAATTATTTCGCCCTTTTGTGATGATTGATGGTTCCACAACCAGAAAATTTAGCGGTACGGGTTTGGGATTAGCTATTTCTAAGAATTTGATGAAAATGATGGGGGGAGATATTACTATCTCTAGTCAAGGTCAAGGTTTAGGAACAACTGTGGAAATTATTCTTCCTCTAGTTAGGGAAAGAAAGCTTGATTCTACCCCAGAGGAAAACTCATCTTTGCCGATTATTCCCTCTCTTAAAAGCTAAAATATCTCTATTTAATTTCTGTAATTTATGAGGAATTTAGTTTATAATTCCTCTAAACTTTCTACAGGCAAATTAACCACCTGATAAGCACCAAAAACCTCGATCGCATCAGTATAATTGGTTAATTCTTCTAAAGTTGCCGCGATTAAATGCTGTTGATCTGGATTAATTTCTAGATCGATAAAAAATATGTATTCCCCTAAAGATATTTTAGTTGGTCGCGATTCAATCCGAGATAAATTAAGCTGACGTTTGGCAAAAACTTCTAAGGGTTTGACTAAAGCTCCGGGTTGATCTAAAACCTGAAAAGCGAGGGACATTCGCTCACCTTGGGGATGGGAAGTTAAAGCCATTATCCAAAAACGGGTACAATTATCGGGATAATCATTAATTGGTTGTATTAATATTGGTACATTATAGAGTTTTGCCGCCCGGGGAGAAGCAATCGCGGCCGAATTACCCTCTCGATCGAGAATTTGAATCGCTTCTGTGGTAGAATTGGTGGGAATAATTGGCACGGTAGGTAAATTGTTTTCTAGCCATTTTTGACATTGGGCTAAAGCTTGGGGATGGGAATAAACGGTTTTAATTTCTGTTAGCGATTGTCTAGGAGATAGAAGTGCATGGGAAATCGGTAAAACTAATTCTTGTTGAATCTGTAACCCGGGTAATTGCCATAAAGCATCAAGAGTCATTACCACACTTCCTTCGGTGGAATTTTCCACCGGGACGACTGCTAAATCGGCCTGATTTTGGACAACCGCTCGCAGGGCCAAGGCAATGCTAGGATAGGGTATTAATTGACGAGGCTGGGGTGGTAAACTATTAGCATAGGCTAAAGCGGCTGTTTCTGAATAGGTTCCCACTGGCCCCAGATAAGCGATCTTTACAGTCATTTAGATTATCCCCGCAAGCAATTTTTTCTAGCTATTACAGCCTTTTTCATAAATATCAAGTATAACCTAATTTGGTATTGACTCCTATCTCCTATCTGCTGGATTCTGCTATAATCATGTCAAGTCAGCTTCACTTTGTTTGATGGTCAATTGACTGATTTTTTGGCGAGTTTCCTCGATGGTTAACCCTTGGGCTAAATCCCCCAATTCTTTGAGAAGATCATTAGTTAGGGAGAGAGATATTTGGCTATCCTGACCCGATAAATAGACAACTTTGGCTAATTCGGCCAGTTTAACTTTTTTGCTGGTGCGATTTTGGTAACTGACCGAAAACCCGTTAATCTCCGCAGCCTCTTGCTGGATAATTGCCGACTTTAAACGTTCCTTGAGATGTTCCATCTCTGTATCTAAAATCCTCCATTGCTGGTAAATTTCCCAATAACGATTAGTTAATCTTTCCAGATTCTCACCCGCGGGATCGGGAGTAATTAAATGGGAAAGCTGCAAAAGACGATGATGGATTTGGGCCGTATATACAGGGTCTTTTTGTGCATATTCTAGCTGGGCCGCGGTTAAAGGTCTTTTGCCCCAATTCCCCCCCTGTTCACTTTTATCAATAGCGGGAAAATGACAAAGACATTCAGCCACGGTTTTTAGTTGATAATTGGGTAAAGGAGCAATATAGTAGGGAACCTTTTTAGCTAACTCTAGGGTACAAGTAATTTTTTTAACTTTGCTTTTACCGCCCAAAAATTTACAATCATAACTAGCATTGTGAAAAACCTTTTCTATCCAGTCAACCAGCATGATTTTAGTGATAAAATAGTCACTAAGATCGGGTCGATCAAGAACATCCAAAATTGTCACCCGCTCACCCGTTAAGTCCGTGGAATCAGCAAGAATTTGAATCAGAGACAAACGGGGAGTCTTGCTATCGTAATCGGCTACTTCCGTATCTAACCAAAGAATGGGAAAATGGCCAAAGTGATCGATCGCATTCCTAATAGCGTCGGATTCCGTTAAATAAGGCATGGTTGCAGAGGCTGAAAAATGTATCAAAAAATCTTGATAGCAGTAGATTTGTCGGAGATGGGGGAGAGTGTCTTTAAGGAGGCTGTATCCTTAGCCAGTAAGTACGAAGCTAACCTCCTACTACTGCACGTCCTTTCCCCTGAAGAAGATTATAGCCCTTTACCGATTCCACCCAATTTAGCCGATATTTACCCCGCCCAGGGCAATGATCTCACTCTCGATTTTTGGCGGCAACAATGGGAAGAATTCGAGCAGAAAGGGGTGGCCATGTTGCAAAAAAGAGCTAATCAGGCGGGAGAAATGGGTGTAAAGGGAGAATACCGGCAAATTTACGGTCATGCCGCCAAAACTATCTGTAAAGTGGCGCGAGAGGAAAATATTGATTTAATTGTCATCGGTCGGCGTGGGCGATCGGGTCTAGGAGAGTTATTCTTAGGTAGTGTGAGTAATTATGTTCTCCATCATGCCCCCTGTTCCGTCTTAATTGTTCAACATCGTCAGGGCTAAAAATTCCCGTTAGCTATTCCCCCCTAAAATCCCCAAACGATTAAAAGGAAAAAAGCGAAAAACCGCCCTACCAATCACGTTATTTTCCGGTAAAAACCCCCAGATATGGGAGTCATTGCTATTATTGCGATTATCTCCCATGACAAATAAATTATTCTCTGGCACGAGCAAAGGTATTAAATTATATTGAGGGGATTCTAGAATATAATCCTCTGACAAGGGTTGATTATTCAGGTAAATTTTGCCCTCCTTGACAGCAATCACATCCCCTGCTGTGGCAATCACTCTTTTAATAAAAGCTTGGTCCTTTTGGTATCCCTGTAATTGTAATTGTGCCGGCGGTTCAAACACGACGATATCCCCCCGTCGAGGGGGATGGAAATCATAGGAAAGTTTTTCCACCACTAAGCGATCGCCCTGTGCTAAGGTGGGTAACATAGAATCAGAGGGGATAAAACGAGGTTCAGCGACAAACGTGCGAATCAGTAGGGCTAAAATTAAAGCTATAGTGATAATTTGCAGATTTTCTCGAATAGAAGCCCAAAAACTCTTAGATTTGTCCTTATTAATTTCTTGTTCTTGCATTATTGCCCAGATGATGGTTGGTTTGACATACTCCCACCGTCAAGCTACGCTGTGATGGGGGATTCTTTCCACATCGCTGTTAGAAATTCGGCTCTTCTGGTTTTCGTGTGTTAATTTTTGTTATGAATTAAAGCAAGCAAACAGCTTAAGTCGAAGATGTTCAAAATTGGTAAATCCATAACTTATTCTTTTAATAAGCTTTATTT
>NZ_SFBY01000380.1:0-8027 GCF_007095505.1 Microcystis sp. M_QC_C_20170808_M3Col | reverse complement strand
TTCAGGGAAAAAGTACCTGAATTTTCCCCCTGATCACTCCCATGCCTGGTACTTTTTGATTGACAAAAAGTCTAAAAGTCTTACCAAACAAGGTTTTTAGATTTATTCAGCAGACCCTAAATATCTACTGGATTTCTCACCAACAAACTAAGATAAATCGTCAGCACTATTTTAAAAATAAAAACAAGGATGATTATCTAGATGCTCTAACTATTGCCTTAACTTATTTTGACAAATCGGGACTAGATGATCTGGGTAATCCTCCGATTTTAACCAACTATGACCATGACTTGATCGATTTGTTGCGGCGTACTTTCCATGAGAGAGAACAACTCGTTAAAAACAAAAATTCTTTGATTAATCAGCTTAGACAACGGTTATGCTGCGAGTTTCCTGAAATCTCTCAAAGAGACTTTGATTATATCGGAGTTAGCGGCTGTAACCCGACTTTAGGACATATTGCTGGATTAAGGAAAAACCCGCACATTAAATCCACGGCTGGCTCTGGAATTAGTGAATATAGTCAGTTATTAGCTAAGGATATTATCGCCGCTACTTAACCCGAACTGGGGTTAAATAGCCATTTTTCAGGAGAAAAGCTCTCAGGGCAGTGGGAAAGTCTGGATATTTGCCGATCGCTGTACTTTCGCCATAGATATCGAGACCCCAATCGGAGTTTTTATCGTAATTAGCGAGGAGAAATTGCCAAGCTTCTTCGTATTCTCCTAGGAGAATTTTTTGGGCGACATAACCGGCCAAAATGCCATTGACTTCGGCTTTTTCTTTTTTAGCTAACTGAAAGGCTCTCAACATTGCTGCTAAAGTTTTTCTTAATTTTTGGGGATATTGTCTAGTGACATCCGCTAATTTACCCTGTTGAAAAGTATAAATTATCGAGGGAGGAAAAGAGGCGGCGTAGGAACTAAAAGCATATAAAAAAGCATTATCAACGGTGACAAATTCATAATTATTATCTCCATCTAAATCTTCAAAGGAACCACCACTACCATCTAAAAAACCCGTTTCTTCTCTAATAAATTTATCTTTTTGCCAAGTATAAATTACCAAAGATGTGCAGCAATGTGCGCCGCCGCTATAGGTGGAGACGATAATCTCATCGATGCCATTATTATCTAAATCTCTTAATTCGACATAGCCGGATCCAAAGGCACTATAGCCGCTATTTTCCTGATAAATTTGCTCGTTATAAAAGATTTGATAAGAAACATTATTAATATCATAATTATCATCAACTCTCTCGTTTAGGTCGATGGGTTGATAGCTAACTTTTACCTTAATTTTCCCCGATCTAACCACTTGATTTGTTAGGGTTTGACCGGTATCAAAATCGAGTTTAGTCACGGCTAAACTCGCAGCTGTATTGCCCAAAAATTGAGATAATAAGCAGAAAATAAAGCAAGTTTTGCTAATATCCATCGGCTAATTCACAGAGAGAGATTAATTTCAGTGTATCTTACTTATTCCTTCCGACAATCAGCCGTTAACTTTTCGAGAAAAACTATCTATTCCAAAGTTTTAACGCTCAAAACTTGGGGAGGTGTGGCATCGGGGGGATAGAGAAAATCGAGATTAATGTCGCGTCTGGCTCCGGGGGGAAGTTCCACCTGTACTAAAGCTTCTCCCTGTTGTCCTTCCCGTTGAACGAGATGGAAAAAACGTTCCTCGGTGCGTCCCAGAGCGTTACGATAGGTAACGCGCACTGCACCCCGGAAAAATACCGGTCCCTGGACGGGTTCAACAAATAGCAAGCGATCGAGATAATTGTCTTCTTTAATTGGGGTTTGAATACTCAAAGCCACCACCTGCGTTTTGCTAGTGTTGTTATATAGAGGTAAAGTCAGATAGTAGTGAACACCGTAGTTACCGTGAGCTTTGAAAGCCGTATCGGGATAACGCACTAACATGGGGGCGCTTTGGATTTGTCTGGTTCCGAAAGTAGCTGCTGTCACCGTACTTAAAGGATAGGCAAAAGCTTGACCGGGTTGAGGAATGGTGAGATTAATTCCCCCTTTGGGATCGACAATGCGGGTTGCCCATTCCGAACCGACAGAAATTCCGGCCACGCGACCATAAAAATTTCTTCTTCCGGGGAACCATTGATCGGGGGGGGTGGGGGGAAAATCACGAGGAGCGGCTAAATCACCTCTAACTAATAGGGTACGCCATTCCTCTAGGGTAGGGGGACGAAAGGTTTCTATTTCCCGGTCTTCGATTTTGACTTTTTGGGGAACTTCGTAGAGGGCTAAATTGGCCATATAGACAGGGCCATCGCTGTAGAGACGTAGGAGGGTCGAGCGGGCGCTACTTCTGGGGATAACTAGATCGAATAGCATCCGACTTTGGCCTGGGGGAATGACGATCTGGGTGGGAAATTGGGTATCATGGCGACGACGCATGATATCGCTGGCTAAACGGGAACCGGGACCGGAAAAAACCCGGCCATTGGGATCTTCCACCAGAGAGGGTAAATCGACAAAAGGGGCATCGGCGGAGGTGACGTAACTGACTCCTTGTAGGATGCGGATAACGAGGTTTTTGGAGGTGGGATTAGTAACGATCAGGCCCTGGTGTAGGTCGCGATTGGGATCGGTTTGACGGGCGATGTGGTGGGTGAAAACGTCAAAACGTCCTTGTAGGGGATGATTGAGATGGGCTACGGGATAACGTTTTCCTTTACCGGGGAAAGTGGAGAGGAGAATTCCCTCTTTTTCTACGACTTCGGGACTATTGCTATTAAAAACCAGCACATCATTTAGTTGACCGGGCAACTGACGCACTTCCTGATATTGGGTGATTAATTTCCTCTCTATCTGGGGCAAGACCGAGGCGGACTGAGCTAAAAGAATAGTGGGTAAGAAAGAAAGCATAGAGATTCTATATTTATAGTATTTAATCAGAGCTTGCTGAATAAATCTAAAACCTTGTTGGGTAAGACTTTTAGACTTTTTGTCCATCAAAAAGTACCGGATATGGGGGTGATCGGGGGGAAAATTCAGGGACTTTTTCCCTGAAAATTAGGTAATTGACCCCCTCAAAATCGGTAAAACCCTACACCCCACACCCCACACCCAACCCCCACGAAAAACTTTTTCAGCAAACCCTAATTAAGGGTGAGTCGATGGAGAGATGAAGTTATACAACAATATAGGCGAGTGTGTCCAGGCGATCGATAAAGAATCTTAATATATTTTTCAGGCCTGATCAAGCCATGTCAGGGGTGATGTGAGCTAGGGGCGGTTTTCTGGGTTAGCAAGGGAGAATAACCCTTGCTATTGCCGATTTTAGCCTTTAAGTTGACAATGACCGGTAACTGCTCACCCTAGCTTTAAATTTCGCCGCGAATTTCTTCGACTATGCCATCTCTAAGGACGAGTTCTACATTCATTTTTGCCACTAAGTTATCGCCTTTTTCGACGCGGAAAAAGCTTTCTAGTTGTGCTTGGGCTACTTCTTGATTGAGTTCCAAGAGTTGTACCTGTTGCAATTGTTGCAGATACTGGTTTTTTTGTTCGAGAAACTCACTTTTCTGTTGATTGACTTGGATTTGAATATTGTCAATCTGTTGGGCAGCCGCGGGGGGTAAGGGGATCAGACTCTGACGCTGAATTTCGGCGATCGCTCGTTGTCCTTGGGTTTCTAATTGTTGAATTTGTGCGTCAATTTGAGCCATTTGTGCTTGTAATTGCTGTTGTGCTTCTTCTTTCCAGCGCGGGGTCACGATGACTTTAATTGTCACCGGGCGCTTCAGTAATAAACTGGTTTGTGCGTCATCCATGATTTGCTTATCCTAAAAAGGTCTTTTTGTCAAGGGGTTAGGGAATATTTGCCAGAAATATTTACTTGGCAAACATCTCGTTAATCATATCGCGATAGCGTTGCGTTACTACCGGTCGTTTAATCTTTAAAGTTTGGGTCATCATGCCGTTTTCTTGGGAAAAAGGCTCTAAAATTAACTCAAAGGTTTTAATCTGGTCATCGGCACGATAACTGGGTCGATTTCTTACCTCGCGCTTTAATTCTTGTTGGTAGAGATCTAAGACTTTTTTGCTGTAGAGATCGCTAGAAAGAATCGTTGAGCGATCGCTGTGAAAATCGGGTAAATTTAAGGATATTTTCTGTTCTTGCGCCCAATTGGCCAGTATATCAAGATTAGGCACGATCAAAGCCCCCAAAGCTTTTTGATCCTGTCCCACTAGCATAATTTGGGAGATAAAGGGACTGCGTAAACAAGCATCTTCAATCGGTTGCGGTTCGATATTTTCACCATTGCTCAAAACAATTGTATCTTTGGCCCGTCCGGTTAAAACTAAATCCCCGGCAGCGGTTAACCAACCAATATCACCGCTATCAAACCAACCATCGGGAGAAATCGCTTTTTCGGTTGCTTCTGGTTTTTTATAATATCCCTGCATCACCTGCGGACCACGAATCAAGACTAAACCGTGTTTTTCCGTCGGTAAGACTTCTTTGCTGTGTAAATCGACAATACAGATTTCTGTCTGAAAGACGGGACGACCGGCAGACCCGCGCAGGTTATGATCGATACGACGGACGGTAGCGACGGGAGAAGTTTCTGTCAGTCCATAACCAACTAAGATCGGGATTCCCGCAATCTCATAGAAAGTATCTAGATGTCTAGCTAAGGAACCACCGCCACTAACGAAGATTTTAACTTTATTTCCCACTGCTTGGCGAATTTTGTTATAAACTAGCTTATCACCGATGGCATGGAGGGGATAGAGTAAGAGGGATTGAATTCTTGCTTTGAGTCTTTCTCCGGGGGAAGCGTGAAGGTGATCAAGACTGAGATTATCAGCGATACGTTTAGCAAGAACGTACTTTTCCGACTTTTCTAGAAAAAATCGCACCAATTTCTGTTTTTTAGCCGGTTGTTCGCTAAATTGTTTTTGGATACCCTCGTAAAGAGATTCCCAAAGACGGGGAACTCCCACCATTAATTGCGGACTAAATTGCTTTAAATCGGACTTAAAAGTGCGAATACTGGTATAAATCTGGGTACAACCTTGAGCTAGAATGAAATACTCACAGCTGCGCTCGTAGGAATGCCATGAAGGTAGTATACTTAAAACTCGATCGCCGGGAGCCGGTTGAAAGATAGCATTTAAGTTGCGTACCTGATGCAGCAGATTACCGTGACTTAACATCACCCCTTTTGGTTGTCCCGTCGTCCCCGATGTGTAGATGAGGGTAGCCAGATCATTTTCGCTCTTGGTGATGGGTTTAAGGGTGTTCTCAGCCCCGATCGCCATTAGTTGCTTGAAATTTAAGGTCTGCACGGAAATCGCCCCAGTAGCGGGGTCTTCGTCGGTGAGCAGCACGATTAATTTCAGGGGCAATTCAGGGATTTTCGCCAGTAATTTCCCTAAAGTTTTGTTATTTTCGACAATCAGCGTCTGACTGTCACTATCGGCCAGAATATAGGCTAATTCCTCTGCATCTGCTTGAGCAGATCGTACCGCATTGGCGGCCCCGGCTGCCATGGAACCTTGGTCGGCAATAAACCACCGGGGACTATTATCGGCAAATAAAGCGACATTTTCGGTTTCTGTGACTCCTAATGCTTGCAAAGCGGCGGCAAATTGCTGAATTTGTTGATAAAGTTCTCGATAGGTGAGAATTACTTCCGGTTTACTGTGGGGATCGTGCAGAGCGATAATATTGGGGAAACGTTGGGCAACTATTGACCAAACTTCGGGTAAAGATTGAATATTTGAATAGTCAATTAGGGTTGTCATAACAGTAGTTATAGTGGGTTACAAGAGTAATAACATATAGATTAACCATTCGAGGCTCTTTTTGCTGGTTCTCCTAGACAGTATTTCAACAGGTATCTAGTCCTGCAAAGTTGATTTCCTAGTCGAGACTCGGAGAGTGGAGACTTTTCAGTTATCAGTGAACAGTGAGGGATAATCAGGGAATGCTGACAGCTTAGATGTATAATTAATTTTGCTTAGGTACTTAATATAGTTGTGATTAGGATAAAAAACGATGATTGCTTTATCTAACTATAATAATCTCACTCCAGAAGAATATCTTCATTTTGAAGAAAAAAGTCCCATTAAACACGAGTATATCGATGGGCAAATTTACGCCATGGCAGGGACGACTGATACTCATAATATTGTTTCGGGTAATATATACACAATTATTCGTAATCATTTGCGGGGTTCCGATTGTCGGGTTTATTTTACCGATGTGAAAGTCAGATTAGAGAAACGCAATCACTTTTATTATCCTGATATTCTTGTCACCTGCGATGACAGAGATAGAGAAACTGCTACCTACAAAAGTTTTCCTAAATTGATTATCGAAGTTCTCTCCGATTCCACAGAAGCTTTTGACAGGGGTGATAAATTTAATGATTATCAAACTCTAGAAAGTTTAGAGGAATATGTCTTAGTGAATAGTAAACACCAACGAGTGGAAACTTTTCGCCGGGGTGAACAGGGTTTATGGATTTTGCAAACCTATCAACAAGAAAGTTTTAGTTTGCAGAGTATTAATCTGACGGCATCTTTTCAGGATTTATACGAGGATGTCACCCTAGAAACGGTTAATGATACTCCCGAAAGTCCTTAAGAAAATCTCCTTCAACGATTAAACCTATGATTGCTCTATCTAACTATAATAATCTCACCCCAGAAGAATATCTTCAGTTTGAAGAAAAAAGTCCCATTAAACACGAATATATCGAGGGACAAGTTTACGCCATGGCAGGGACGACTGATATTCATAATATTATCGGACTCAATTTCACTTTTATCATTCGTAATCATTTGCGGGGTTCCGATTGTCGGGTTTATTTTGCCGATGTGAAAGTCAGATTAGAGAAACGCAATCACTTTTATTATCCTGATATTCTTGTCACCTGCGATGACAGAGATAGAGAAACCGCTACCTACAAAAGTTTTCCTAAATTGATTATTGAAGTTCTCTCCGATTCCACAGAAGCTTTTGATAGGGGTGATAAATTTAATGATTATCAAACTCTAGAAAGTTTGCAGGAATATGTCTTAGTGAATAGTAAACACCAACGAGTGGAAACTTTTCGACGGGGTGAACAGGGTTTATGGATTTTGCAAACCTATCAGGAAGAAAGTTTTAGTTTGCAGAGTATTAATCTGACGGCATCTTTTCAGGATTTATACGAAGATGTCACCCTAGAAACGGTTAATGATACTAGGGAATGAAAAATCATTAAGGTACAACCTCAAAAGGTTGATTTCCATACCGTCGGTAAATATAGAAATCGCTATCAAGAGTGAATATTTGTCTTTGATTAAGAACTTCAGCCATGGCTACTAAAGAAGCATCTGCTAAATCCATAGGAACATCTTGATATTGTATCATTAAGGTTTCCATTCTTTTTAGTTCATCTGAATTATGATGGTGTATTACCAGTATTTCATCTACCACATAACCCCATAATTCTTGTTGTGCGAACCAACCACCATATCGACGCAATAAATACATTGCTTCGGTAAAACAAGCGCAAGTCGTGACAAGGGGGGCCGATAGCGAAGATAAAATGTCAACACAACGCTGATGATTTTTATCAGCTTCATTAATTAAGGCAATAAGTGGAGAAGCGTCGCAAAGAGTCATTGGTGTAATGCTGATTAGTCTTTATCATCTAAAATGTTTGTAAAAACTTCTTCTACTCGCTCAGATAAATCCGATGGCTGAAAATAAACTCGTCCAACTCTTCCTTTTAATTTTTGGTCTAGGGTTTCTGGAGTGGAAGAATTGGCAGATTGATTAGATAGAATGGTCAATCTCACTCGCTGACCAGCTAATTTAGCACTATGCTGTAAAATTTCTTCCCAAGTCCCCTCTAAAGTGTTTTGTTCCATAGATATTGATTTGAATGGTTCTTCGTTACTTGTTATGGTTCGATAGGGTGGCATAAATCGACTAAATCCTTATCTGGCGAGAGATTTAATTGATTAGTTCGCTCTAGATCGAAAACAGTTGACAAAAATCGC
>NZ_SFBY01000038.1:0-8489 GCF_007095505.1 Microcystis sp. M_QC_C_20170808_M3Col | reverse complement strand
CCTTATTGTAAACTAATCTTACACAGCCCAAAGTGCGCCGCAATAGCGACTCTTGTTCTGGTGTGGGGTAAAATCGGTAAGAATAGGCTTTTTCCATGGGGAGCATTTTAGCATATATTCCGTAAATGTGCTAATATTTAACGGTAAAGCCGTCGTAGAACGACGGGGTTTCAGACCCAAATTTTCGATGAAGGTTAAATGCGAAACGGTGATTATGTCACACTTATATACCTCAAGTTTCTAAGAAATTCCCTAACAGGGATGGCAATATCTTTCATTTTAGAGTAGAAATCCTTGATTGTCAGTAGCGGTTATTGCCATACAACAATCAGAAATTTTTGTCTGTTACAATTTATACAAAATGCCGTGGGATTACCCCGACTGAAAACTCAAATCCGATTAGTGATCACTGATCACTGATTGCTGATAAGATTGTTACGAAAATATAAACACGAAATTCTATAGTTAGCCATGACCCAAAACGGAAGCTCGAAGTCGATCGTTGTCTCTCCCTCGATCCTATCGGCGGATTTTAGTAAATTAGGAGCCGATATCGAGGCTGTGGATAAGGCAGGAGCCGATTGGATTCACGTTGATGTGATGGATGGTCGTTTTGTCCCGAATATCACCATTGGACCCCTGATTGTCTCCGCTATTCGTCCCTATACGAAAAAACCTTTAGATGTGCATTTAATGATCGTGGAACCGGAAAAATATGTGGCTGACTTTGCGAAAGCGGGTGCTGACATTATTTCTGTTCACGCTGAACATAATGCTTCTCCCCACCTCCATCGTACTCTTTGCCAAATCCGCGAACTCGGTAAACAAGCGGGTGTGGTATTAAATCCCTCCACTCCCCTAGATTTAATCGAATATGTGCTGCATTTGTGCGATTTAGTCTTAATTATGAGCGTTAACCCCGGTTTTGGTGGCCAGAGTTTTATCCCAGAAGTTGTCCCCAAAATCCGTCAATTACGCCAAATGTGCGATGAAAGAGGCTTGGATCCCTGGATTGAAGTGGATGGCGGCTTAAAACCGGCTAATACTTGGCAAGTTCTCGAAGCGGGTGCTAATGCGATTGTAGCAGGTTCGGCGGTATTTAATGCCCCCGATTACGCGACGGCGATCGAAGGTATCCGTAACAGCAAACGTCCCCAACCTCAATTAGTCACCGTTTAATTGCCGCGGGGGTGGGTTAGCTGTTGACTAATTATCTTAGTATTCGCACTAACCCACTCTGCTGATTTGTTCTAAAACCTGCCGCCATAAACCAGAATTAGAGACGGCTAAAACTTCGCTAGAATCAGCTTGTAGGGGATTACCTGACCAATCGCTAATTATTCCGCCCGCACCTTCAATAATCGGGATTAAAGCACAAAAATCGTAGTATTTCAGGTCTGATTCTAGGATTACCATCGGCATGGCAGTGCAGCCAGTGGCTAACATCATATAGTTATAACAATCACCCCCAAAAGCGGTACGTTTACAGACGGTTTGCAGCTGACGAGCGATCGCTTGTTGTCGTTCTGTGATAAACATTAAGGGAGTGGTGGAGGCTAAACAGGCATTTTTTAAGACAAGTTCCCGATCTTGACGGTAGGGATTAACAATCATCCGGTTATTATAAAGACTCGCTTTTCCCTTCACTCCTAACCAGCGATCGCCTAAAATCGGTTGATCGACAATTCCTAAAATCGGTTGATTTTCTGCCACTAGGCCGATTAAAGTCCCAAAAATCGGTAATCCCTTGACAAAAGAGGATGTTCCATCGATCGGATCTAACACCCAATAACGACCACTTTGGGCGGGAATATTGGCTCCTTCTTCCCGAATAACCCCATCTTCGGGTAATTCTCGCCGAATAATCGCCACCATCGCCTCCTCAGCTTCTTGATCGGCGATTGTTACTATTGAGGAAACTTGATCGAGTTTTGTCTCGGTTTCTAGATGGGGCTGCCGAAAATAGCGCCGGATAATCTCTCCAGAAGCGTCCGCTAATTGATGAGCTAGTTGGATAGTGCGATCAATATTCATCAATAAAAGTTATCCATATAGGAAAACAATAATGTTTATTTATGGTAAAGGAGAGATGGGGAGGTGGGGGATTTAGCTGGAAATTTCCCTATCACCCTAAATCCCTATTGCCTCTTGCATAGTGCGATCAATATTCATCAATAAAAGTTATCCATACAGGCAAACAATAATGTTTATTTATGGTAAAGGGGAAGTGGGGAGTTGGGGGATTTAGCTGGAAATTTCCCTATCACCCTAAATCCCTATTGCCGCGTCGAACCTAGAACTATCAATGGGTAACAGTTTGATTTTGACTCCATAATTAAATTAGTCAACGATCGACCCAATCTCAAGACGAGAAAAAATTAATCTATTAGGAGTTTAGCTGATGACGGCTTTTACGGAAAATGACCTAAAAAGGTTAGAAGATTTGATTATCAGTGGACAAAAAGCGATCGAAACTCGTTTAACCTCTTTGGAGAGTGGACAAAAAGCGATCGAAACTCGTTTAACCTCTTTGGAGAATGGACAAAAAGCGATCGAGAATAGTGTCGGAGAGATCAAAAGAGAAATTCAGGTCTTGGAGATAGGACAGACGGAAATTAAGGGAGAAATCAGGACTTTAGACGCAAAAATCACGGGTTTAAATGAAAGAGTGAAACTCATCGAGGTATCCGTGGGAAAAATTCCCGATTTAGCTGAAAAAATTGGCGAGGTAAAAAACTGGAAACAGATCGGTATATCGATTGTGACTGCTTTTGTGGGTGGGGTAATTGGTTGGTTAATTCGGGGAAAATAAAACTAGGGAATGTAACATAGTATTAAGCATTTGTATATTTTTATCAATTTTTATGGAACAGACAGCTTTAAATCTGATCGCGATTACCGTTTTTTCGATCACTCTTTCCGTGTTTGTCACCCCTTTGCTGTCTATTTCGCCTTTTGTTCCCGCTTTGGCTACTCTTAGCCTCTTGGGATTAGTTACCGTTGATACTCTCACCTTTAATAACCGGGGCGTGACTTTACTACTGGATGCTCTTTCTCCTAGTAAACACCGTCAAAGAGTTATTCACCACGAAGCCGGGCATTTTCTCACCGCTTATATTTTAGGCATTCCGATCGCTGGTTATAGTTTGACCGCTTGGGAAGCCTTTCGTCAAGGCCAGGAGGGAGTCGGCGGTGTTCAATTTGACCTAGCAGATTTAGAGCAAAAAGTCAAGAATTTTAGCGATTTTCCTGCTTTTTTAGAGCGAATTTCTACGGTGTGGATGGCGGGAATTGCTGCCGAAACCTTAGTTTATGGTAAAGCGGAAGGGGGAGAAAGCGATCGATTTTATCTGCAATCGGCCTTAAAATTAGCGGGGGTTTCCGAGAATAATTATGCCCAAAAAGAGCGCTGGAGTTTATTACAGGCAAAAACTCTTTTAGAAAAACAACAGACTGCCTATCAAGCTTTAGTGATAGCTATGGAAAAAAGGGCCAGTGTGGAAGAATGCTGTCGGGTGATTAGTGAAAGTTTAGTATAACGGGAAAAGTAATCAGGGATGAATTTGATGATTTCCCCGTTAAATTTTTATGAATAATCAGATCAATCAATCCGATCAGCGATTAGCTTTAATTGTGCGCGGAGCAGTACAAGGGGTCGGTTTTCGTCCTTTTGTTTATCGATTAGCAACGGAATTAAACTTAGCCGGTTGGGTGAATAACACAGCAGCGGGAGTTTTTATTGAAGTCGAGGGCAATCGAGACAAACTAGAAACTTTTTTGACTCGATTATCTTTAGAAAAACCACCTCGATCGCTAATTGAAAATATTGAGACTCAATGGTTAAATCCCGTCGGTTATCAAAACTTTAGCATACGTCCTAGCAGCGGCGGTGAAAAAAATACAATTGTTCTGCCCGATTTAGCCACTTGTCCCGATTGTTTAGCCGATATTTTTGACCCGAATAATCGTCGTTATCGCTATCCTTTTACTAACTGCACTAACTGCGGTCCTCGCTACAGTATTATCGAGAGTTTGCCCTACGATCGCAGTGCCACAACTATGAGAGGTTTTAATCAGTGTCCCGAATGTCAAAGGGAATACGAAAACCCTCTGGATCGCCGTTTTCATGCCCAACCGAATGCCTGTCCTCGCTGCGGACCCCAAATTAGTCTTTTAGATAGTCAAGGCTCTGTATTAGCGGAAAAAGATCAAGCTTTAATCGCTACTGCTAGAGCAATTAAACAGGGAAAAATTATAGCGATCAAAGGGTTAGGAGGATTTCACCTAGTCGTCGATGCAAGAAATACGGAAGCAGTGCAAAAATTGCGACAACGCAAACAGCGACCAGATAAGCCTTTTGCCGTGATGTATCCTAATCTTGAGTTAGTGAAAAAGCATGGTTATGTATCTTTTTTAGAATCGCAATTATTGCAGTCTCCTGCAGCGGCAATTGTCCTGATTAAACAAAGAAAAAATTATCTTTCTCCTTCGGTTTCTCCGGGTAATCCCTATCTAGGAGTCATGTTACCCTATACTCCCCTACATCATCTTTTATTAGCAGAATTAGGCTTTCCTATTGTAGCAACCAGTGGTAATCTAGCCGATGAACCTATCTGTATTGAGGAAAAAGAAGCTTTAGAAAAATTGGGAACAATCGCCGATTTTTTTCTAGTTCATAATCGTCCCATTGTTCGACCAGTGGATGACTCTATTATCAGGGAAATGGCGGGAAAAGCGATGATTTTGCGGCGGGCGCGGGGATATGCTCCCTTTCCCGTTAAAGTTAATGATGGAGATTTTCCTCCGATTCTGGCCGTGGGAAGTTATTTTAAAAATACCGTGGCTATCTATCAAAAAAATCAAGTTTTTATCAGTCAACATATCGGCGATTTAGATACGGTTAATGCTGTCAATCATTTTGAAAATATTCTCGATAGTTTAAAAAAATTATACGAGTTTGTACCAGAAATTATTGCCTGTGATGCCCATCCTGAATATCTAGCGACCAAGTACGCTTATAGCTTAAATTTACCCGTTATTCCCATTCAACACCATTACGCTCACGTTTTATCCTGCATGGCAGAACATCAGCTACAACCTCTGGTTTTAGGGGTTGCTTGGGATGGAACAGGATACGGTTTAGACGGCACAATTTGGGGGGGAGAATTTATCCATATCACTGCCGATTCTTGGCAGCGAGTCGCTCATTTTAAACCCTGGCCATTACCGGGAGGAGAAAAAGCAGTTAAAGAACCCAGACGAGTGGCTTTAGGATTACTAGAAGTTATGGAAAATACGGCTAGGATAAAATCAGCTTTTAGTGAACAGGAATGGTCGATTTTTAGGCAAATGTTAACCAAAAAAATTAATTGTCCTTTAACTTCTAGTGTCGGGCGTTTGTTTGATGGTGTGGCGGCGATTCTAGGTTTATGTTATCAATTAAGTTTTGAGGGACAAGCAGCAATGCAGTTAGAATTTGCCCTTGAGAGCATTAAAACGGAGGAATATTACAATTTTTCTTTGTCCGCCGACTCACCCATAGTTATTGATTGGAATCAGATAATTTTAGGAGTTGTTGAGGATTTAGAAAAACAAGGACAAATCGGCATAATTGCCGCTAAATTTCATAATAGTTTAAGTGAGATTATTGTAGAAATTGCTCATAAAATAGGTAGAGAAAAAATTCTCCTGACGGGAGGCTGTTTTCAAAATCGTTATCTGACGGAAAGAACAATTAATCGCTTACAAGCTTCGGGATTTCAACCCTACTGGCAGCAAACTGTTCCCACTAATGATGGTGGTATTAGCCTTGGTCAAATTATCGGGGCTTTTTCTAGACTCAAACAGTTCTAGAATAGCCGACAATCTACCTTTTTATTGGGTTATGTCAGCAGCGTTAAAGATAAACCACAGAGACAGAAAGAACAGAGAGAGCCGATTTTTTTCTAGACTGTTGGGATTGTCGAAAATTGAAATCTTAGCTTAAACGATGCCACTCAACGATTTTATTGCCTACTTTCAAAATGATTGCTTGACCTAAACTCAGTTCTTGTGTCACATTAACTAGATGGGAGAAATTTTGACGGGTGATTGCTAGTCCCTGCAAACAGGCTAGAAAATCGAGACAGAGAACCGTAGAAAATTCCCAGGTTTGTCGGTAAACACGGCAATTATCCGGTAAAAAAGCCACAAGAGCGCGAAAATGAGTCAAAGCGGCTTTCTCAAAATTGGCGCTAGTGCAGTCAAAAGACGAGTGCTGATAGCTCATAAAAACTTTGCCTGATAGGGAGAGAGCAGGGTTTTCCTCAGACTAGCACCTCGCTTCTGGGGATCACGTTCCCTTTAGAATTTCTCAATAGACTGGCAAATCCCCCCAGAGGAGTATCGTTACTCGCGAGCAAATTGCTAGAAGCTAGGTTTATTCCCAGAGATAGTGTACTTTAGATATTGATGTCCTTCCGGCTGGCAAGATAACCTATAAATTTCCCCACTCGTCCCTAGCGATAAAAGGCTGTATTTAGTCAAAAATCAAGTGTTGACTTTGATGCCAAACTTGCCCAGTAAAAAATGATCACAGCCTCAAGTTGCCGCTTAACTACTTGACTACTTAACTGATAACTGGTAACTAAGATTATGAATAATGCAATTGTCAAACCGAGAGATGTACAAGTGGCACCAATCGCCGTCGATACTTTTGTCTTTCGTTCCCGCACTTGGGACCGGTTAAAATTCGAGATTGAATACGGATTACAAAAGGGAACCACTGCCAATAGTTATTTGATTAAAAGTGGAAAAGTCGCTCTTTTTGATCCACCGGGGGAATCATTCTCGGCTATATTTTTAGAGGCTTTAACTAAAAGAATCGATCCGAAAACCATTGATTATATTATTCTCGGTCACGTTAACCCCAATCGTGCCGTTACCCTCAAGGCACTTTTAGAAATCGCTCCTCAAGTCACTTTTGTTTGTTCTAATCCGGGGGCAATTTCCCTGAAAAAAATTCTCGAAACCGAAGCATTAAATCTGTTCGTTGTCAAGGGGGAAGAAATATTAAATTTAGGAGCAAACCATCAATTAGAATTTATCCCCACTCCTAACCCCAGATTTCCCGATCAACTCTGTACCTACGACAGCAAAACTGATATTCTCTACACCGATAAATTATTCGGGGCGCACGTTTGTGGCGACCAAATTTTTGATGAGGGTTGGAGCGTTTATAACGAAGATCGGCGTTATTATTTTGATTGTCTCATGGCTCCCTATGCCAGCCAAATTAGCAACGCTTTGGAGAAATTAGCCGCTAAATCGCCCTTATTTTATGCCGTTGGTCACGGTCCTCTGGTGCGTTACGCGATGCACGAATTGACCCTTTCCTATCAACAATGGTTAGCAGTACAAAAGTCCCAAGAGTTGACAATCGCCCTGATTTATGCTAGTGCCTACGGCAACACCGCCACCCTCGCTCAAGCGATCGCCATGGGGATCACGAAAGCGGGAGTAGCAGTGACGGCGATTAATGCCGAGTCCGCCGAACCAGACGAGATCAAAACGGCGATCGAAAAAAGTGTCGGTTTGATCTTTGGTTCCCCCACTTTGGGAGGACACGCACCGACTCCTATCCAAACCGCCTTGGGGATTACCCTAGCAAATGGCGATAAAAGCAAGCTGGTGGGGGTTTTTGGTTCCTACGGTTGGAGTGGAGAAGCGATCGATCTTTTGGAAGGTAAATTCCGGGATGGCGGTTATCGCTTCGGTTTTGAGCCAATTCGGGTTAAATTTAAGCCGACGGAGGCAATTTTAAAGACCTGTGAGGAAGCGGGAACCGATTTCGCTCAAGCAGTCAAAAAAGCTCGCAAAAGCAGACAACCGAAAACTAATGTTAACCAATCCCAAAGCGATCGGCGATCGCAAGCTCTCGGACGTTTGGTGGGTTCTCTCTGTATCGTCACCTGCGAATTGGGGGAATTGCGCGGCGCCATGTTAGCTTCTTGGGTGTCGCAAGCGACGTTTACACCCCCCGGATTGACTATTGCCGTGGCGAAAGAACGAGCGATCGAGTCTCTGCTTTATAGCGGTACGCCTTTTGTCCTTAATATCCTCCAAGAAGGTCAACATTTGGCTTTAATGAAGCATTTTCTTAAACCTTTTGCCCCCGGAGAAGATCGTTTTGCTAATATCGAAACCACTAAAGCTGAGAACGGTGGGCCGATTTTGGCCGAAGCGCTCGCTTATCTGGAATGTCGGGTAGAACAACGAATGGAGTGCGGTGATCATTGGCTGCTTTATGCGATCGCAGAAAAAGGCAAGGTTTTACACCAGGGTTTAACCGCCATCCATCATCGCAAATCTGGCAGTTACTATTAATTTGTCGTTTTGACATCCTCACCGCCGTAAACGGACGGTGATTCCCAAACCTCACGATTTAGGTTTCTGCTTCTTTCCCTTGCGGGGTTTCGCACCTGCCTTAACAGATTTACTCTGTTCTGGTC
>NZ_SFBY01000379.1:0-5023 GCF_007095505.1 Microcystis sp. M_QC_C_20170808_M3Col | reverse complement strand
TCCCTGAAAATTAGGTAGTTGACCACCTGAAAATCGGTAAAACCCATCCCCCATCCCCCATCCCCCAACCCCCAACCCCCAACCCCCACCGAAAAACTTTTTCAGCAGACCCTATTTACTAATAATTTCGGCGGGTTGCGGATTAGGAATCGGTTCAAAGTTGTGGTCGTCAGCCAGATATTCGGGATAGGTGGAGAATTGGGGTAGTATTTCTAGGGTAAAAGCCTCGGCAGCTTTCGAGCGATAGCGATTCGGGTTAATAATTACCGACAAAGTGCGTCGTACTTCCACATCTTTAATTCTGGTAGCGTGGATAACTCCCATTTGTAGTTCTTTTTCGATCGCTGTCACCGAGACAAAAGCCGCCCCCAAACCGGATTGTACAGCATTTTTAATCGCCTCGATCGAGTTAAGTTCCATCTCCACTTTTAAGCGCTTGGTATCGATCTCGCAACGAGTTAAAACCTTGTCGATAACTTTGCGAATCGTCGATTGGGAATCGAGGGTGATAAATTTTAGTCGATATAAATCCTCTTTTTGAATCATTTCTACCTTAGACAGAGGATGAAAAATAGGCAGGACTAAAGCCAGTTCATCTTCTGCGTAGGGGATAATCCGCAGGGTTTCTTGTAATTCGGCGGGAACTTCTCCCCCGATAATGGCTAAATCCACTTGACCGTTAGCAACGCTCCAAGAGGTGCGACGGGTGGAATGAACTTGTAGCTGTACGGATACTTCTGGGTATTTTTGCCGAAAAAGCCCGATCATGCGGGGAAGAAGATAGGTTCCCGTGGTTTGGGAAGCGCCGACGATCAGGGTTCCCCCTTGCAGATTTTGTAGATCTTCGATCGCCCGACAGGTTTCTTGACAGAGAGTGATAATTTTTTCGCCGTAGCTTAAGAGTAGGTATCCCGCTTCCGTTAATTGGGCTTTCCGACCGCCCCGGTCAAATAACGGCACATTTAGCTGTTTTTCGAGGTTTTGTACCTGAAGACTGACCGCCGGTTGAGATACATACAGGGTATCTGCCGCCCGCTTAAAGCTTCCTTCGGCAGCGATCGCTTTGAGAATTCTCAGTTGGTCTAGGGTGAAAGGAATGTCGGTCATAGAAAGCCTCAAAAACAGCGACGGGAGAAGGGGAGGACAATAGCGACAAATCTTAAGCCAGTGCCGATAAATACACTGAATTGACAGTACCACACCACGGGGATCAATGCTTCAGGTAGTTCCAGTTATCAGTTATCAGTTATCAGTTATCAGTTATCAGTTATCAGTTATCAGGAGACAGGAAACAGGAGATGGTCTGTGTGAAAACGAGGTCTATACTGATGGAATATCCGCAAAATAGCCCTAAAAGTCTTGCTCGATAAGCATTTCACGATTCCATAAGCAAAAATTATCACACAAAGTCGAGAAGAGCCGAGACAGGAGACAGGAGACGGGAGATTATTTTTATTTATTCTTCCCACTTCCCCACGTCCCCACGTCCCCACGTCCCCACGTCCCCACTTCCCCACTTCCCCACGTCCCCACTTCCCCACTTCCCAACCCCTCACTGTTTACTGTTTACTGATCACTGAAAAAGGCTGCCTGAGCAATTATTGCATTGACTTTTGTGTACCACTTAATCGTTATTAACCAAGAATCTTAATGATATTTTAAGATTTTTTAAAAAACCGCCCCTAGCCGAGATGAACGTCTATCCTAGAGGGGAGCGAGCATAGATTCCTATTCCCGTTCGATCGCCCCCTAATTCTCTGGAGATCAGCACCCATGCTTACTTTGCTCCGTTCCCTGCTATTTTCCACCCTATTAAGTTTTGTTGCCCCCGTCCTCTTGGTGGGTTCTATTTTAACTGCTTTATTGGCCACCAGTCATGTCCCCGGCTTTACTTGGGTTTGTCAGACCGGTTTTAGCCAAATCCTGCAATTTTTAACCATTTTCGGCGGCGGTTATCCCCTACAAGGAATGTTAACCATCGCTGTCACCTTTGCTTTTGTTGGCAGTTTATTCGATTTATTTAACTTTTACGTCTATCAAACCAATCGGGGACAGTAGCAGGCAAAGGGTGATAGGGACTGTCTAGAATGGGAATGAGGTTTTTATGGGATCGAATCGTCTATGCGCCCTATTTTCTACCGTTTTTGGCTACTAACAATAATTTCCCTGCTGCTCACCCTGAGTATCGGGATTGTCAATCCCCAACCTAGTTTCGCACGCTCGTGGATGGATTTACTTTTTCGCGGTGTGCAGGTTATTCAACTCGCCACTATTTCTCCTCAGCAGGAAGTTGCCCTCGGTAGGCAGATTAATCAAGGTTTATTAGAATCAGGTAAAATAAAACTGGCCAAAGATGCCAGAATTAACCAATATGTCCAAGAAATCGGCCAGCGATTAGCGGCAACTAGCGATCGCCCTGAGATTCCCTACACTTTTCAAGTGGTGCGCGATAATAGCATTAACGCCTTCGCAACCATGGGCGGATTTGTCTATTTACACACGGGATTGATTAAAACTGCTGATAATGAGGCAGAATTAGCCAGCGTCATTGCCCATGAAATCGGCCATATCGTCGGTCGTCATTCTATCACCCAATTACGCAATACTGCCCTCGCCCAAGGACTTCTCAGCGCGGCGGGATTAGACACAAAAACTTGGGTACAATTGGGAGTCAATCTCGCCTATAATCTGCCCAATAGTCGCAAGGATGAATTAGAAGCGGACCGACTGGGTTTAAACAATCTAGTTGAGGCTGGTTATGCACCCACGGCGATGATCTCCTTGATGGGAAAATTAGCACAACAGGGGGGTTCTACCCCGACAATTCTCAGCACCCATCCTGCTACAGGCGATCGCATTTTGGCACTGCAAAAACAGCTTAATTCGGTTAATAACAAGCAGAATCAAGGTTTAGACGAGGATTATTACCAATTGCAGATTCGTTCTCTCCGCTAATCAGACAATTTCCCGAACGGATAAAAACTCGGCCACCGCTTGATTAAAAATTTCAGGTTCCCCTAAAAATGCCCAATGATTACCCGGTATCTTTTTAATCTCTAGAGAAGTTAAATACCTTTTATAGGATTGAATTTGCCAAGCAGTGCGATTTAATCCCTGCTGGGGAAGGATTAATAAACTGGGAATATCTAAAGTTTTAGTTAATCCGGCAAACCCCATGACATCCTCAAAAATTTCCCCGCGTGCCGATAAAGTAAATTTACTGCTCCAACTGCCATCAGCTTTTTGTTCGATGGCATTTTTAAACACCTCTTGCTGTAGATTTGACCAACCTTTATATTGTTTTAATTGACGAGCGATCGCTTCTATGCTCTGATAACTATCAAAGGAGCGAGTAATCTTTAAAAAGGGCAAAACTTGATAGAGAATTGGAAAAGTTATCCTAATCCAACTAGGCATTTTATCGATAAAAAAGGGATCGACTAAAATTAAACTCTTAAATACTTCCGGCTGTTGAGTTGCCCAAATTGCCGCTATTTTAGCACTCCAAGAATGACCTAAAATATGTGCTTGCGTCCAACCAAAATGATTAATTAAAGCCCTTAAATCGCCGATATAATCCTGAAAGTGATAACCGGTTGCCGGTTTACCGCTTTCCCCATGTCCCCGCAAATCTGGGGCAATAACTTGATAATTTGAGCTTAAATAATCGCCCAAACTTGACCAAACCAAAGCATGATCCGCCATGCCGTGCAATAATAATAGAGGCATACCTCGATCGCTCCATTGTAAATAGGAAATTTCCATCGAGTTACTGGTAAAAGTCTGGCGTTGTGGCATAAATTCTCGGCTGATTTTTACTCTATAATTTAAATATCACTTAATAAAACTTCATACAATGGCACTACAATCTCCGATCACTGGGACTAGCTTAGAGCAATTGTCTTGGACATGGCAAGGTCACACCATCCCCTACACTGTGCGGGGAGAAGGACAACCCCTAGTATTAATTCACGGTTTTGGGGCATCTATCGGTCATTGGCGCAAAAATATCCCCGTTTTAGCGGAAAATGGCTATCAAGTCTATGCCCTAGATCTTTTGGGATTTGGGGGTACAGATAAGCCCGCTTTAGATTATAGTCTCAACCTTTGGCTGCGGCAAATACAAGACTTTTGGCGAGAAAAAATGGCAAAACCGGCGGTATTTATCGGTAATTCCATCGGGGGACTGATTACCTTAATGCTGATGGCAGAATCTCCCGAAATCACTGCTGGAGGAGTAATTATTAACTGTGCCGGAGGATTAAACCATCGTCCCGAAGAATTAAATTTGCCGCTGCGTTTAATCATGGCTGCCTTTACTGGTTTAGTTAGTTCTCCGGTGACAGGAAAGTTTATTTTTGAACAGGTAAGGCAGAAAAATCGCATCCGTAACACCTTAAAACAGGTTTATCGGGATCATGCTGCGATTACCGAGGAATTAGTCGAAATTATCTATCAACCCTCCTGTGATGCGGGTGCGTGGGGAGTGTTTGCATCGGTGTTGACAGCACCCCCCGGACCTTCTCCCCAGGAATTATTACCGCAAATCGATCGCCCTTTATTGGTACTCTGGGGAGAGGATGACCCTTGGACACCGATCGCCGGTTCGGTAATTTACCAAGAAAGAGCTAAAATGGGAAATAATACCCAATTTTATCCGATTGCCAAAGCCGGTCACTGTCCCCACGATGAACATCCCGAAAAAGTTAATCAATTAATTTTGAGTTGGCTGTCGGAAATGGGGATTTAGTCAGTTAAAAAAGTTGGGGTTGAGGGCTAATTTTTCCGGGCCCCAAAGGTAAATTTAATGATTTTTGCGGCCAGTTTTTCCCTGAGGGAGAAATCATTGACATCCTCGCCGCCGTAAAACGGACGGCGATTCCTCACCACGCCACTTTTTTAGAGTGGTCGCTGAACGGGGTTGACGCAGATAGCGAAAAACGCTTAATTGCTTAAGTCTGACACTTTCGACCCGTCCGTTTTGAGTGTCCGAATGCCCTCCGGCCACTTTGAACAAGTCGAA